>CAZUPN010000032.1:13552-15877 GCA_964622015.1 uncultured Rhizobiaceae bacterium
AAGCAAATTCAGTAATTTGATCCTTACCATCGCCTAAATTATAAAGGTAAATATTATTATTATCGAAATGGCTGATGATGATATCATCGCCCTTACCGGCGTTAATAGTGTTATTTCCTGCATATTCATGAATGATGTCATTACCATCACCGGCATTGATTAAATCGGTAGTATAAGAGCCATTAATTATATCATCACCATCAGTGCCCTCATAAGTGATAAAAAATTCAGAATTATTAATTATTGACCCATCACTAAATTCTAAATCTTCAATTCGGTCATCATTAGAATTAAAATAATTAATGATGGTAATTTGGTCATGATTATTATTTTTAAATTTAATTGATAAATTATTTTCTTCCTTACCAAAATAAACATCCTCTTTATTGATTCCCTCACCAAATTTAATTTTATCATAACCGCCGCCATGGATGCTATAATCACCATAGCCTCTTGTGAAAGCAAATTCAGTAATTTGATCCTTACCATCGCCTAAATTATAAAGGTAAATATTGTTATTTTCATCATGGCTGATAATTACATCATCACCAGTGCCAGCATCAATGGTGCTATTTGAGCGGCCATTAAGAATGATGGTATCATTACCAGCGCCACTATTGATAATGTTATTGCCGCCAGAGTCGGTGATGGTATCATTGCCATCCCCGCTATTAATCACATCGGTAGTATAAGAGCCATCAATTACATCATCACCATCGCTGCCGTAATATTTAATCACAAAATCAACATTATTGATCATCGAGCCATCACTAAATTCTAAATCTTCAATTTTGTCATTATTAGAATTAAAGTGATTGATGATAGTAATTTGGTCGTGGTCATTACCTCTAAAATTAATCAATAAATTACTGCCCTCCTTGCTAAAATAAACATCCTCCTTATTGATTCCCTCACCAAATTTAATTTTATCATAACCGCCGCCATGGATGCTATAATCACCATAGCCTCTTGTGAAAGCAAATTCAGTAATTTGATCCTTACCATCGCCTAAATTATAAAGGTAAATATTGTTATTTTCATCATGGCTGATAATTACATCATCACCAGTGCCAGCATCAATGGTGCTATTTGAGCGGCCATTAAGAATGATGGTATCATTACCAGCGCCACTATTGATAATGTTATTGCCGCCAAAATCATTGATTTCATCATCGCCAGCGCCAGAATTAACGATATCAGTAGTATAAGAAGCATTAATCAAATCATCGCCGTCGCTGCCCTGATATCTAATCACAAAATCAACATTATTGATCACCGAACCATCACTAAATTCCAAAATATCTATTTTATCACCCTCAAATCTAAAATAATTAATGATAGTGATCTGATCATGATCATTATCTAAAAATCTGATAATTAAATCACTGCCATTATTTTTATTAAAATAGACATCATCCTTGCTAATCCCTTCAGCAAATTTAATCCTATCATAACCACCACTTTGCAAAAACAAATCCCATCTGTCATAATTCTGCTCAGCAATGCTATCCTTACCATCCCCCAAATTATAAATGTAAGTATTGTTATTATTACAATGATTTAAAATCACATCATCACCCTTACCAAGATTAACAATATTATCCGATTGAATATTGATATTAACCACATCATCACCCCCCCGACCCGAAACCAGATAATTGCCAAATTTTGAAACATTCATCTGACCATCACTCTCATCACCAATTGCAATATCAGTAACATTAAAACCCGTCACCAAGTAAATCTGATCCCGCAACTGATTTGGCTGATCAAACCCGGTAATCTTACCAACCAGATAGTGATCAAGGCTAATCATCTGATAAGCTAAAATCAATTTATCATCAACATCATCTAAAGCATTATATTGCCGCTCAAAACTTGCAAACAAATCCTCAAAACTAAGCTCCCCAAAATTAACATTATCAGTAGCCAAATCATAATAACTCCCCGGAAAATAATCCCTAAGCTGCCCCTGAATCAAAATCTTGGCCTTAATTTCAGTAACTAAACTATCCCAAGCCGCTTCAATAAAATTCAACTGCCAATGCTGCACATCAGAAAGATGATCAGTGCTATCAGAGTAGGGCGCCCCCCGCAATTTCTCCATCACCGCCAATTTCCTGCCATCAAACCACCCCCTCATCCCCGTCACTTCTTCTACCCCACACCAACGATAAATAAACGCCTCAATATTTTGATCCACCTGATAACACCCCTGATCATTAACAATATTCTCCATAATCCTCATCAAATCCCCATCCTCACTCATCGCAATATGCCAAGGCTTCACCTCCCCATAACCCCGAGACATCGGCAATAACACCG
>CAZUPN010000033.1:0-15473 GCA_964622015.1 uncultured Rhizobiaceae bacterium
TTTGCAGCGAAATTGTCAATTAGTATGTTGTATTATAGATGGATTTTGGTATTAGTCTTACAAAGAACCTCTGCCCGCTAAAAATTATAATCATCAATTGCTTGGTAACTATAAAGGCTTTTATCAGTGCCACATTGAGCCAGACTGGTTGTTAATATATAAAATAACAGCTAATAATTTGATTTTAGTGAGAACCGCAACACATTTAGACTTCTTTTAGTTGCTACAAAGACAATAAACTCGGGAAGAATTTTTTAAAATTTTATCTGTCTTGCCGCAATTCGTGCCAGACCATCAAATTCAATTACATCTTCAATTGAAGTCAGTTTTTGATTTGGTATTTTATTTAAACTAGCGGCGACGATTTTGACGATGTCGCTAAAAGCCACTTCTTGCTTTAAAAATCTTTCTACCGCTACTTCATTGGCGGCATTTAATATGGTGGTAGAATTATCATCATCATACATTGCTTGTTTGCAGAGTGTGATTGCTGGAAATTTTTGCTCATCTACTTCAAAAAAGGTTAATTCTTTGATTTTGGCTAAATTTAGCTGATTATGGTTAATTTTTAGTCTTTTAGGATAAGATAAAGCATAAGCAATCGGCACTTTCATATCTGGGTTGCTTAGTACCGCCAGAGTTGAACCATCATCATAATTTACCAACCCATGAATTATTGATTGAGGGTGGATTAGGATTTTGATTTGATCTTTGGTAACTGGAAATAAACGATAGGCTTCAATCATCTCTAAACCCTTATTCATCATGGTAGCAGAATCAACTGAAATCTTGGCTCCCATTGACCAATTTGGATGTTTTACAGCCTCAGAGACCGAAACTTTTGATAAATCCTTATCACTGTTAAAAAATGGGCCACCAGAGGCAGTTAGGGTAATGTCTGTGATGACATCCAAATTATCATTTTCAAAAATTTGGAAAATAGCATTATGTTCGGAATCAACTGGAATCAGATTAACCTTATTTCTTTTAGCTTCTTCAATCATAAATTCACCAGCACAAACCAGAGATTCTTTATTAGCCAAAGCAATATTAGACCCCGCCCTGATCGCATTTAAAGTTGGCAACATTGAAGCGGAGCCAACTATTGCCGAAATAAATAAATCGCATTTTATTTTTGCCACATCAAGGATTGCCTCTTCACCGGCAAGAATTTCAGTTCCCCTAAGAGAGGATAATTCACTTTTAAGTAATTGATAAGATTCTTGATTTTTAATAACCACAAATTTTGGCTTTAGCAGTAAAGATTGCTCAATTAAGAGCTTAACATTACTGGCAGCAACTAAAGCAATTATCTCATATTTATCAGGATTATTCTTTATTAATTCAACGGTATTGGTGCCAATACTGCCAGTTGAACCAAAAATTGATATTTGCTTTTTCATATCGGTGATATTGTTATTTTATAGTTGCAAGAGGAGCAATTTTAGAAGAAGATATTAGGATAAACGCAACCAGTCAAGCATTTTAGCAAAAGCAACTGCGCGATGACTGATCTTGTCTTTTTCTTCACTTTCCATTTCGCCAAAAGTTAAATCATGGCCATCTTTGATAAAAATCGGATCATAGCCAAAACCATTATCTCCTCTTGGCGGAAAAGTGATTCGACCATTGATCTTGCCTTCAAAATTAATATGGAACTTGGTTTTTGGATCAAATAAACAAAGGTTGCAAATAAAACTAGCTGCTATTTTTTGACTAAAAATATCGATATTTTTTTCCTGTAGTTTTTTGGCAATTTTTTCAAAGGCAATAGCAAAATTCTTATTGCCATTATCATCAATTGCCAATCTTGCAGAATGAATTCCAGGATCGCCATTTAAGGCGTCAATTGAGAGGCCAGAATCATCAGCAATAGAAAATAATTTGGCCCTGGCAGCGTAATATTTAGCTTTAAGAAGTGCATTATCGGCAAAACTGGTGCCGGTTTCTTTAGGCTCTGCAATGTTAAATTTGGCGGCAAAAATCGCTGAAATATTGATGCTTTGCAAAAGATCGCTAATTTCTATGAATTTGCCGCTATTATTGGTAGCAACTAATATCTCTTTTGGTAGAGAAATTTTAGACATTTTTAATCGTTAATTTTATTAAGACGCTACTTCTAGCTGAGCTTCTGACTCTTGACTTTGCGCAGCTTGCTCTTGCTCTTTTTTCATTCTTTCAAGAGCTTTTTTCTTAGCGCCATCACCTTTGGATTTAGCCTTAAATTCTACCTGATATTTTGTTGCATCCTTAACCCCAATTGCAGTTAAGAAAGATGTAACTCTGTCAGTTGGCTGAGCGCCAACACTTAACCAATATTCTGCTCTTTCCTTATTTAAAACCAAACGTTTTTCATTTTGATTATCAAGCAAAGGATCGTAAGAGCCAATTTTTTCGATGAATTTACCATCTCTAGAAGAAGTAGCATCAGCAACAACTATAACATAATATGGTAAATTTTTTCTACCACGACGCGAAAGACGAATTTTTAACATGTTTCTTTATAACCTTAACAATTGATTGATTTATAATAGAGCCTCTTAATGTGGCCCTTAGATACTAATTAGATACTATTAGATAATGACTGGGAGGCTAATCTATATAAGGATGATTTATTTAGCAACTTTTATTTCAAGCTAGATTTTTTTAAATTTTCATCAAAAGTAGCTTGTAATTATCCTTTTAAATGATTATCTATCACGCCTCGATATGCCAGAAAATCGAATTTTGGCAAAAACTTACAAATTAAAAATTAATAAAATGTCTGACAATAAAAGAGATTATTACGAAGTACTTGGTGTTAGTAAAAATGCTAGTCTTGATGAAATTAAAAAATCCTATCGCAAATTAGCGATGCAATATCACCCGGATCGCAATCCTAATAATCCGGCAGCAGAAAAGAAATTTAAAGAAGCTACCGAAGCTTATGAAGTTTTAAAAGATGAGCAAAAAAAATCAGCCTATGATCGCTTTGGTCACCAAGCATTTCAAAATGGTGGCGCTTCCCATGGCAGAGCTGGTGCTAATGATTTTTCTGGCTTTGATTTTAGTGATATTTTCAGTAATTTTAGCGATATATTTGGAGATTCACCAAAAGGTAGTAAAAAAAGAAGCTCAGCAATCAGAGGTTCAGATATCAGATATAATCTTGATATCACCCTTGAACAAGCTTTTAATGGCTGTAACGAAAAAATTGGCTTTGTGATTCCAACTACCTGCTCTGGCTGTAATGGCAGCGGCGCTGAAGGTAATGAAAAGCCGGTTAATTGTAATAACTGTAAGGGTAGCGGTAAAGTGAGAGCGCAGCAAGGCTTCTTCATCGTTGAAAGAACTTGCAGCGCATGCTCTGGTACCGGGCAAACCATCAAAAATCCATGTAAAATTTGTCGTGGCGAAGGCAGAATCAATAAAGAAAAAAATCTGATAGTAAAAATTCCAGCTGGAGTTGAAGATGGCAATCGCATCAGATTATCAGGCGAAGGAGAATCTGGAGCCCGGGGTGGCGAAGCTGGTGATTTATATGTGTTTATAAGTATTAAAAAACACCCATTTTTTGACCGCAAAGATAATGATATTTTTTGTGAAGTACCAATAAAATTCACTACCGCCGCACTTGGCGGCACGGTAGAAGTGCCAATAATTGAGGGGGGTCGCGCCAAATTAACCATCCCTGAAGGCGCTCAAACCAACCAACAATTCCGGCTTAAATCCAAAGGCATGAATATAATTAATAGCGGCGGTAGAAGAGGAGAAATGTATATTAAAATCTTCGTCGAAACTCCAATAAAACTAACTACTGAAGAAAAACATTTATTGATGCAGCTAGATAAATCAATGACAAATAAATCTAACCATCCTAAATCAGAAAGCTTCTTTTCTAAGGTAGCAGATTTTTTTAAATAGATTTACCCTTGAATCTTAGAGCTGGAAAACGTCAATAGAAGCTCAAAGCGCTTGGAAAGAGTTTGGTTGCCAGAAGAGTCTATTGACCACCACTATCTGGTTAAAAATCAACTACCTCAATTATCATCTCCCTCATAAGCGGGGATCGATTTGGCAACATCATAACTGTCAATTGACGAATCCCCGCTTTCGCAAGGGATGACAATTGAGGGTAATTTATATCAAAAAATTTTGTAATGGCCTTTGAGGGCTTGATTTATAAGGGTTAATCAGCACTGGTTGAAAAGTTAACCAGGCAGTAGCGCTCTTTTGAACCCCTCCATTTGTCCATGTCAAGATGCAACAATTCGTAAATATTGAAATTGATTCAAAGGTAAGGAATGGTTCAATAGAGCCATTCCTTACGATATCTTATGTTGTTAGGATTTTTGGAGAATTTTAAAACATCCCAGAAATTGAGTTAGTTAAGCCTTGCACTAATGCTTTTGAAGCTTCGTCCCATTCTAGATTAACCTTGTTGGCAAAGCTTAGAATTCTGGTTTGGTATCTTTTTAGATTATTAACTTCTTTATAACTAGATCTAGTAGATCCGCTATTACCTTGCGCAAGATCATGATTAGATCTATTGGTAACTTCAACGCCATTTCCAGTTCTTTCTGAGATTTGCAAGTCAGTAATCACTGAGTAATAAACATCTTTTACTAGATGATCGGCCGCAAAAGCGATTCCAGCACCAACTAATGCGCCAGCAACAGTACCGCTAGTGGATTTATTGCCACCGCCACCAATCATGCCGCCAGCAACTGCACCAGCCACAAGGTCACCATAGCCACCAGCAAAAGATTGTTCAGCTGCAGACTGGCTAATTTTACCAACCCGTAAAATATTAGCCTGCAATATATAATGCGCCCTTGCTGGGTCATCAACAACTCTATAACCTTTTTCAGCAATTCTGGCTCTAATTTCAGACTCAATTCTAAATTCTGGTTTATCAGAAGTATTACGAATCTGTATAAATATAGTTCTCTTATTTAGTGCAACCGGATCTAAAAAGATGGTATTGGTCATTTTAGTCTGCACATCAAGATTTTTCTTATCAATTGCAGTACCAAGCGCTGCACAGGAAGCCAGAGTGATGGCAGTTAAAATCAAAATAATTTTGTTAGTAATTTTCATAGTCTAAAAATTGGTTAAATTTTAAGGAAGTTATATCATAAAATAATTGATCGAATTGAGCAATTTTGTCCCATAATATTGATCTTTATTTAATAAATCTAGCATAAATATTCAATGTCAATTTTCACTGTCATATTTTGAAACACAATTAAAAACTATTGCTTAACTTGGTAATTGTTAACTGTTTTTTACTATTTCAAATGCACCTTATAGTCAGTGAATTTTTCTAGTAAGACTTGCTCAAATTTGTATAATTAAAAACAAGATTCTAATTAAATAATTTTATATTCAAACAAAATGAAAATACAATCTATAGGACTTAGCTTGCCATCTTGGAAGTTGACAAATCAAGATATAATTGATCAGATAAGATTTTATTCAAAAAATACTTTTTCTGGCAACTTAGAACAAACTTTAAGAAAAATAGCGGCTATTCTTAAAAAAACCGGAGCAGAAAATCGTTATTGGCTTGATAAATCAAAAAATGAAAGGCCGATAGATCATATTAAAAATGCAGTTGAGATATCTTTGAACAATGCAAATATCAGCAAAAATGATATTGATTTATTAATTTATGTCGGCATCGGCAAAGGATTTCTTGAGCCCGGTAACAGCTATTCAGTTGCTCATTCTTTAGGTATGAATAGGGTTCGCTGTTTTGACTTAACTGACGCATGCATGAGTTGGTCAGCAGCACTACAGGTTGTCGACAGTCTGTTTAAAGCAGGCGCATATAAAAACGCCATGATAGTTAATGGAGAATTTACCGTCACTGCCGGTCCTTTAATTGATAATTACTCCTTAAAAAATAATGATCAGCTTGTATATACTTTTCCTACATTTACAGTTGGAGAGGCTGCTACCTGTACTATTTTAACCCCAGATGATAGTGCTAATTTTAGCTTTAGTTTTTCTTCAAGAGCAGATTTGTCTGATCTGTGCGTAATCCCGTTACCGGGATATGAAAAATATTGTGACTTAACTGAAAAAATGGCCAGTAATGGCCCTATGCATTTTACATCTTATGGGGTTAATTTACATCAAACTGCAGCAATTGAAGCTACTGAATTATTTCGAAATTTACCAGATTCAAAAAAAGAGCTTGATATTGTTTTTACTCATGCATCCTCTAAAGCAGAATGGCACAAATATGGACAAGCAATTGGGATAGAGGATAAAATATATCACATATATCAAAAAACTGGCAATTTGGTATCAGCTTCGGTTCCAGCTGCCATGGTACTTGCTAAAGAAGAGGGCAAATTAAAAAGTAATGATAAGGTGCTCGTTTGGGTTGGAAGCGCCGGAATGTCTTTTAGTGCAATAAATTTTTCTTTTTGAAAAGCACCATGATATCAAGTAATGCTTACTAAAAAAATTATAAAGATTTTTATAAATAATGGAAGAAGGTGAGGTAAAAAAATCTGCAAATTTCTTTATGAAGTTTTTTTATTGGTTTAAAGAAGCTCTCGATGAAAATGCTAAATTATCAGGATATTATGGAACTGTAATTCTTGGTCTTGCAGGACTTTTTGGTCATCCGTTATATTATATTTTGTGGAAATATATCGATCCGCAGCCTTATGAGAATCTCACTTTAAGAATTATTGGTGCAATAAGCTGCCTTATCCTTCTTACCATTAAATTCTGGCGAGGATATTTTCGTAAATTAATACCCATATACTGGTTCCTAGCAGCATCTTACAACATGCCCTTTGTATTCACCGCACAATTAATCTGTAATAGATTTTCAGTAACCTGGTGTATGGCAGAAACTGCAATGGTGTTTTTTATTATCATGATGGTGCCAAAATATGTATTATTGCCTTTCAGTTTATTTTTCTCGGTATTATTTGCAGTCTTATACTCGATGGGAAACTCCCCGGAATTAGTAAATTTCAATCTTCATTTCATGATATTTACAATGATACCAGTATTTTCTTTTTGTGTAATTGTAGGATTTTCTTTCAGTTATAGTAATGTAAAGGGAATATTGGCAACAGAAAAATCTGAAATTCTTAAGTCTCTTGCGGGATCAATTGCCCATGAAATGCGTAATCCACTTAATTCAATAATTAATGCTGTAGATTACATACGTATATCACTGCCAAATAGACCAGTTACAGATTTAATCTCCGGTCCCAACATTGAATATAAAATTGATAAGGCTAATTTGATTGAAATCTATAATGCGATTGATCAGAGCGGCGTTATTATTAAAAGAGGTAATAAAATTATCGATTCGATTTTAGCAAATATGAGAGGAGAAGGAATTGAAATGTCTAAATTTACTCGCATCACAGCAAGTCAGGAAATTAAAAATGCAATTAATGATTATGGCTATAAAAACATGAGTGATAAGAGATTAATTGATGTTAACTTAAATGATGATTTTGAGTTTTTTGGTGATAGAGATTTATTTGTTTATATATTATTTAACCTGATCAAGAACTCTTTATATTACAAGGATAAAGAAGGCTTTAAAATAGAAATTACCACTAAAAAAGAAGCTTCAAGAAATATAATTAAGGTAAAAGATTACGGGCCGGGAATTAGCACAGAAAAAATAGGGCAGATATTTCGAAGCTTCTTTAGTTCCGATAAAGAAGGCGGAACTGGCTTGGGACTTTCTTTTTGTAAAAGAACCATGGCGAGCTTTAGAGGTGATATAAAATGCAGTTCAGAATTTGGCAAATGGACCGAATTTGAATTATCGTTCCCATTGTACAAATCAGCGGAAATTAAGGAAATTCAAAGCAAAATTTTAAAGCAAAAAAAGATTCTGATAATAGACGATAATGACATCTGTTCTATGACGATAAAACATATATTATCCGACTCGGTTAAATTAGTTGACATAGCAATTAATGGCGAAAGGGGGCTCGAAAAAATCAGCAAAGAACGATATGATTTGATTTTTATGGACGTTGAAATGCCGGTATTAAATGGCTATGAAACAACAAAAATAATCCGCAGCGGTAACTATAAAAATATTGATAAATCAATAGTGATAAATTATGATAAGGTACCAATTATTGCTACCACCAGCCTGTCGGAAGGAATTTCTAAAGAAAGAGCGATGTTTTTTGGCATGAATGATTTTATTCATAAGCCAGTCAATAGAGAAGTTATTAGCAAAACAATTGATAAATGGTTTTTTACTGAAAAACTTGGCGATAATCCTAAATCACTAGCTAATCTTTCAAAATACGCCCTTGGTAAAACAATGTTGCTAGTTGATGATGAAGAAACCAATTTAAAATTTTCCTCGAGATTCTTAGAGAATTTTGGTTTTAAAGTTCATACCGCCAAAAATGGCCAAGAAGCAATTGAATTATTAGAAAAAGAAACTTGCGATATGGTTTTAATGGATGCAAAAATGCCGGTAATTGATGGCTTTGAAGCAACAAGAATTATTAGAGATGGAACAAGATTTAAAAATTTTAAAAATTTTAAGAAAATTCCAATTATCGCACTAACTGGCGATACTGACAAGGAAACCTTTAAAAGAGCTAATGATTGCGGCATGAATACCTTAATTGGCAAACCAATTTTACCAGCCGCATTAGTAAATATTGTAAAGAATTATTTGATTTAAAAGAGAATTCCAATTGCTTATAAAAACTCCAAAATTCTGGTTAAAAAAAAGCTTTAGCCCTTATATTTTGCTGCCTTTTAGCTTAATTTATTTACTTGGCTTTTGGTTAGTTAATTTTTTTAGAACTCCAAAAGCAGTTCCACTAACTACAATTTGTATCGGTAATTTAAATGTTGGCGGATCAGGAAAAACTCCGGTCGCAATTGCGATTGGTAAAATTTTACAAGAATTAGCAATAGATTTTGTTTATTTAAGTAAGGGTTATAAGGCAAAAATCAAGGATTTTGCTTTGGTTGCAACCAATAAAAGTGATTTAAATGAAAATTTAGGACTAAAATATGGTGATGAGCCCCTATTGCTTGCTCGGATCGCACCAAGTTTCATTAGTCAAAATCGATTTCAAGGAGCAAAAAAAATCTCTGATCTTTACGCCCAAAAAAAACTGCAGGCAATTATTATTGATGATGGGCTACAAAATAATTCCTTAAAAAAAGACCTTAAAATTTTAGTAATTGATGGCAATATCGGCTTTGGTAATGGTTTTTTAATTCCAGCCGGACCCCTACGCCAGACTATAAAATCCGGCATTAATGCAGTTGACATTATTATTGTCATCAACGATCAACATCAAATTTTAACAACTAAAATTAAAAACTTACTTGATATTAACCATCGGCAGCAACCACCGATAATTATTGGCGCTGAGCTAGTTGCCAACAATTTAGATGATTTTTTAAATCATAAATTAATTGCTTTTTGTGGTATTGCCTATCCACAAAAATTCTTTACTTTGCTTGAAAGTAAAAATATGCAGCTAATAGAAAAAAGATCTTTTTATGATCATAAGACCTATCAAGATTTTGAGTTAGAAGAGCTACAAGAGCTTGCAAATAAAAATCAGGCAAAATTAATTACTACCAAAAAGGACTGGATAAAATTTTCAAAATCATGGCAAGAAAAAATAGCTTTTTTAGATGTGGAAATTAGATTCAAAGATCGAGAAATTTTAAAACAGTTACTTCAAGACGCCATTAGGAGCAAATATAAATTATAAAACCAATGTTCTTCCGCTTATTAAGATTTACAGTATTTCTGTTGCTTTTTTTCACTTGGCTAGATGCTAACGCTAAGCATAATGATGTGGTTGATAATAAGACAGATAGCCCAGTGATTGTGGCTTCAATTAATCCGATTTATCAAATTATTTTGTCAATTACTAAAGATCGCCAAAATAGCCATTTAATTATCAGTCATCAACTTTCTGAACATAATTACCAACTAAAACCATCAGATATTAAAAATATTAAAAATGCTGATTTGGTTTTTTACATTAGCGATGATTTAGAAAGTTTTATACCAAAAATGATTTTAATGTCAGGGCGTAAAAAGCCACAATTTTGGCAATTAATTAAAATTCCGGGATTAAAAATTTTGCCACAAAAAAATGATACCAATAAAAATGATATTCATATCTGGCTAAACCCAGATAATGCTATTAAAATAGCCGAGTTTATAACTCTTAAAATCTCAGAAATTGATCCATCTAACGCTAAAAAATACCAGCTTAATTTAGAAAAATTTATCCTGGAAATAAAAAATACCAACAATAAAATTAAAACCCAGATTGCCGCTATTAAAAATCACAATTTTATGGTTTATCATGATGGTTATCGCTATTTTGAAGATTATTTTGATATTAAAGAGGTTAAAGCAATAACCGCCTATGAGGATCAAGAATTAACCATTAAAGATCTCAAGCAAATAAATCAATTGATCAAAGAAAAGAATGTAAAATGCATTTTTGGTGAACCGGGGGAAGAAAAGAACACTGGCCTGAATTTAGCTAATAATACCAATATAAAATTCATGATTCTTGACTTAATTGGCAATCAAGAAAATTATGGCTTGAATAAAAATGGTTATGATTATATCCTATCAAATATAGCAGATAATATGCATAACTGCCTGCTTTAGTTGCTATTTGCGCAAAATGAATTATTTTGTTGTTATTAACAAATAACTTACTATAATATTATTAATTGTATAAATTATAATTTTTTATAATATATTTCTAGTAAAATTTTATGATAAATCCAAAAATATTATTTGAAGAAAAATCAGATCAACTGCCCTCAGAGGCAATTGAAGTACTCAAAATCCTTGATGAGTTAGAAGATTTTACGCTAAAATTGAAAGACCAATTACTCTTGGAGCTAACTCCTGAAGAAATGAGTTCGATTAAATTAAAATTAGACCATATTTTGTAAATTTGGACGAAATTAGTTAAATAAAATATTCTAATATGGCATCAATTATTGATATTAAAGACGAGGTTTGTCGCAAGATTTTTCATTTATTACTAGTAGTGGTACCTATTGGTTACCATTTTTTGGGCAGATGGAATCTTTTATTGATACTAATTCCAGTTTCAATCATTACCCTCGCATTTGATTTTTATCGTAATAAAAATCCAAAAATTCAATCTTATTTTGTCAAAATTTTTGGACCCATCCTGCGTGAGCATGAGCTACAACCAAATAAATTTTGTGGGGCCAGTTATGCCTTCTTGGCATTTACTATGATTTTCTTGCTATTTAAATCAGAAATTGCGGTCTTGGCAGCACTGATTTTGATTATTTGCGATTCAGCCGCTGCAATTATTGGCAAAAGCTATGACAGCCCGCCTTTCTTTGAAAAAACCTTTTATGGCTCAGCTACTTTTTTTATTAGCGGTATTATAGTGTTAATTAGCTGCGCAATTGCTTATCACGCCAGCGCTTCATTTTATATTTTTGGTTTCTTTGCCTTATTTGTAGCAACAATAATTGAAGCAAGGCCAAAATTATTAGATATCGATGATAATTTTACCGTTCCTTTCAGTTTCGCGCTAACCTTATCAGCATTTGATCTGATCTGGAATTATAATTACTAATTTGGATAATTTGATTTTTTATTTGTCTTATTTATATTAGAGATGATTGTGATTCCAATTAACAGATTAATTGCAAAAATAATTAAAATAGTAACCATGATCAAAATTAACTCATTAGCTTTACTGCTTTTGCCAGATAAGATCACTAAAAGCACCAAAAAACTGCTATAAGCAACTGAAAGGCAAGAGATTTTTTTTACATATTCCTGATAAAAAAATAATCCAAATAGACCGCTAATTATTGTCAGCACTAGTAAAAAATAAATTATTAACAACATAAATATTTTAAAAAATTATGAAAACTCGTATCGCCATTAATGGTTTTGGCAGAATTGGCCGATGTGTATTAAGGGCGTTATTTGAAAATAAAAATGACTATCAAAATATTGAATTAGTTGCAGTAAATAGTCCAGCTGCACTAAAAATGCAACAACATTTGCTTAAATATGATTCAATTCATGGCCGCTTTAATAAAGAAGTAAAGATTAGTGATAATTCTTTGATTGTTGATGATCAAAAAATCTTATTTTTTAATCATCGCGATCCAAAATTATTGCCATCAAAAGAACTTGGAATCGACATTGTTTTAGAATGTAGCGGCATATTTACCAAATTTGCTGATGCTAGGCAGCATATCATTGCCGGCGCTAAAAAAGTGATTATTTCAGCTCCTGCAAAAGAAGATAATGTTAAAACTATTATTTATTCGGTTAATGATGAAATTCTAACCAAAAATGATGAGGTGATTTCAATTGGATCTTGTACTACTAATTGTTTGGCGCCAATTGCCAAGATTTTAAATGACGTGGTTGGCATTGAAAAAGGCCTGATGACCACAATTCATTCTTATACTAATGATCAAAATATCGTTGATAATTCTCATCAAGATTTAAGGCGCGCCAGAGCCGCGGCCCTATCAATGATACCAACTTCTACCGGTGCCGCCAAAGCAATTGGCTTGGTATTACCAGAGTTAAAAGGCAAATTGGATGGCTCAGCAATCAGAGTGCCAACCGCAAATGTTTCAATGATTGACTTAACTTTTATCGCCAAAAAACCAACTTCCATTGAAGAAATAAATAATGCAATAATTAACGCCGTCAACAGCAATTCTAAACTCAAAAGAACTATCCAAATTGTTGATGAGCCACTAGTTTCAATTGATTTTAATCATAGTCCCTTTAGCTCATGCTTCGATTTAACCCAAACCAGAGTAATTGAAAAGAACCTGGTTAAAATCGCTGCCTGGTATGATAATGAATGGGCATTTTCGCTAAGAATGCTTGATGTTATCGGTTTAATGAGTTAAAAATAAACCTTGTAAGAAGAGGGTTGAGAGTACGGGGAGTGCCGCGTTACAATCCAGGAAAATTTTTACGTTAGAAGTGAGGTGATAAATTTAAATTAAAATTCGATCAATAGATAAATTATGAATCTTGCTATAAAAAATGCCGCCCTAATCATGGCCGATGGCTCCTATTTTATTGGTGCTGGCGCTGGTAGTAAGGACACGGTATTTGGTGAAATCTGTTTTAATACTGCAGCTACCGGCTATCAGGAAATATTGTCTGATCCGTCATATTTGGGACAAATTATTACTTTTACTTTTCCTCATATCGGTAATGTTGGAGTCAACCAGCAAGATATGGAATCATTAAAACCAAGAGCTCATGGCTTAATTATGCGCCAGGCAATTACTGACCCTTCTAATTACAGATCAGAAGCTAATTTAAATGATTGGTTAATTGCTAATAAATTAACTGCCATCACTAATGTTGATACTCGAAAAATTACCCAATTAATTAGAAAAAATGGCGCCAAAAATGTAGCGATAATTTTTGACGATAAAATTGCTGATCCAAAATTTTTAGCAACCAAAATTGCCGAAATTACCAAAGGGTTGCATCAAAAAAGCGATCTAAGCGGGGTAGAATTAGCGGCACTTGCCAGTCAAAATAAAGATTATCAATTTCAAAATCCTGGCATTTGGAATCAAAATCGTAATTGCTATAATCAAATTAGTAATAAAAAATTTAAAGTAGTAGCAATTGATTATGGCGCTAAATTAAATATATTGCGCTTTTTAACTGAAAATGGCTGCGAGGTGACGGTACTTGGCGCTAAAGCAACATTTGATGAAATAAAATCTCATAATCCTGATGGGGTATTTTTATCAAATGGTCCTGGCGATCCAGCTGAGACTGCTAAATATTCCACTCCGATGATTTTGGCAGTGCTTGAAAATAAAATTCCGTTATTTGGCATCTGCCTTGGTCATCAATTACTAGCAATTGCAATTGGAGCTAAAACCAGTAAAATGGCCTATGGACATCGTGGCGCTAATCATCCGGTATTAAATTTAATCACTAATAAAGTCGAAATTACCAGCCAAAATCATGGTTTTAGTGTCGATAAAGACAGTTTGCCAAAAAATGCTGAAATAACCCATATCTCATTATTTGATCAAACGATTGAAGGTATTAGATTAAAGGATTGCAAGGCTTTTTCAGTACAATATCATCCAGAAAGCTCACCTGGTCCAATTGATAGCAGTTATTTATTTGCTGAGTTCGCAGCGCTTATGAATTGCCCATGAATTTAATCAGCAATATTTATTTGATTATTTTTTTACCCCTGATTTCTTCCTTATGTTGTCTATTATTTAAAAAAAAGCGATTACCATTTTTAATTGCGCTTGGCACTGTAACTTCATTACTTTTTTTGGTAATAAAAATCTTACCAGAAATTTTTCACCATAAAATAATCGCCAATGATTTTGCATTATCGGCAATATCAATTGCTTTAGAATTCAAGCTTGATCTGCTTGGGATATTCTTTTTGCTATTGGTAATTTTTACCAAATTAATTATTTTACTTTATTATCGTAGCGACATCAACCAAACCCTTATCAATTCTAACACTCCAGTCTTTTACGGAGTTTTTTTACTTCATCTTTTTAGTGTAATTGGAATTTTTACTACTAATAATATTCTCAATCTTTACCTTTTTATTGAAATTTACTCCTTTGCCTTTCTGGCTAATTTTGCCATCACCAAAGATTTCAACCTATCAAAATTAAAATTTCGATATTATTGTTTTCTGGTCACCGCCAAATTAATAATTTTATTTGCTTTTCTGACAATTTTTTTAAGCTGTCAAGAAAGTAGCTTTGATAAAATCATTACCCTTATCCCAATTTTATCTAAAACCAACTGGCAATTTTTAGCGATAATATTTACCCTGATCTCACTCTCAATTACCGCTAGTTTCTTTCCTTTTTGGCTCTATTTTAAAAAAATTCATAGCCCGCAATTAATTGCTGATTTTTTGGCCTTTGATACTTTATTTGTTAAAACCAATATCGGAATTTATCTGGTTTTACGATTTATTTATTTTCTATTTGGTCAGGATTTTTTATTTTCTACCCCAATATTTCCTTTGGCCCTGGGCTTGATTTCGCTAGCACTGATTTTTTACTCAATATTTAAACTATCCAATCAAAAGCATCTTAAATCAATTGCCTCTTATTTATGTCTTAATAATTTTGGATTTATTATCGCTGCAATTGCCATTAACAAAATAGAGGCTTTGCAGGCCGCTTTCTTTTATATCATAAATTTTAGCCTGATCAATATCTTTATCTTTATTTTTGCCACTTTTTTAAAAAGAAATTACCAAACCTCCTCAATCCTTAAGCTGGCAAATGTTAGAAAGGATCATTTTTTGTTAATTTTGCCATTAAAAATTATAATTTTCTTCATTGCCGGCTTTCCGTTAACTATCTTATTCTTAGCCAATTGGCACTTGGCGACCGCCTTGTAGCGCTCGGTTCATCGCACGCTCGGCTAACACGGCTTGTCGCGT
>CAZUPN010000034.1:0-12483 GCA_964622015.1 uncultured Rhizobiaceae bacterium
TAAGATTTGCAATTAGGGAAGGTGGTAGGACTGTTGGTGCCGGTGTAGTAAGTAAGGTAATTAAATAAGATATTATGAGAAATAAAGAAAGTATCAAGATTACGCTTGAGTCTTTTGACCATGTTGTTTTAAATAAAGCGATGAGCGAAATTATTGCAACCGTTAGAAGAACTGGCGCACTAATTAGAGGTCCAATACCTTTGCCGACAAAAATTCAAAAATTTACTGTCATTAAAGGTCCTCACGTCGATAAGGATTCTCGTGAGCAATTTGAAATCAGGTCGTCTAAGAGATTATTGATAATCTCTCCGGCACCGCAAACTGTAGACGCTTTAATGAAATTAAGCCTATCGGCTGGTGTAAATATTAAAATCGCAATTAACGGAGCTAAAAGTTAAAGATGTTAGAGCTACTTGGGAAAAAAATCGGCATGAGCCATATCTTCAAAGATAGCGGCGTTTCTTTACCTGTCACTATGGTGCAGTTATATGAAAATTGTGTCATTGACTTAACTGTTAATGCTGATAAGGAATTTGATAATCTGCTAATTGGTTTTGATAAAATCACTAATCCTAAAAAGATTAGCAAGCCAGTAGCTGGTGTTTTTAACAAAAAATCAGTACCTTTACATAAAAAAATAAAGGGTTGTCAAATTGCTAAAAACTCCAAATTTAAAACCGGCGATGTTATTACCATTGATTCTTTATTAAAAGAAGGTGATTTGATCGCGGTTGCCGGCACTTCTGCTGGTAAAGGTTTTGCCGGGGTAATGAAAAGACATAATTTTGCTGGACTTGAAGCCAGTCACGGTGTTTCGGTTTCTCATAGATCTCATGGATCTACCGGTCAAAGACAGGATCCGGGTAAGGTTTTTAAAGGCAAAAAGATGGCAGGTCATATGGGTGTTGACCGAGTAACGGTTAGAAATTTACAAATTTTATTCCTTGATGCTGAAAAAAGATTAGTTGGTCTTAAAGGTGCGATTCCAGGAAGAGCGGGCTCTGAGGTAATATTAAAAATTAACTCTAACCCTTTAGACCCAAGACAAAATTGAATAGATCAAAATTATGACTTTAGTAACTATAAAAACAATTGATTTAAAAAATCTGGTATTTGGTTCCAAAGATATCAAGCTAGCTTGTGATCTTGAATTATCTAGCGCAAAATCTGTTGCTTATGTATTAAGCTGGCAATTATCTAAAAGAAGAATGGGTACTGCAAGCACCAAAACTATGGCTGAAATTTCTGGTACTACCGCTAAGCCTCACAATCAAAAAGGCACCGGTCGCGCCAGACAAGGTAGCAAAAGATCGGTACAATTTAGAGGTGGTAGAGCATGTCATGGTCCAAGACCGCGGTCTTTTGATTATTCAATACCTAAAAAGATTGCCAAAAAAGCTTTACTAGATATTTTGAAGCTAAAATTAAAAGAAAATAAGGTAATTATTTATAACCACGCTGCTGAAATTGATCTTAAAACTTCTAAAATCGGCAAAGCGATGAAGGATCATAATATTTCTAGCGGTCTAGTTGTTTATAATGCAGATGTTGATTCTACCGCTTTAGTAAAATCGGTAAGAAATCTAAAAAATATTAAAACTTTAAGCTCTAAAGCTTTGAATGTTTATGATATTGTAAGTTTTGATTGTTTATTAATAGATAATCAAGTTTTTGAAAACATTAATGGAGCTATGTTGCAATAATGACTGCTTTAGCAATTTTTGATAAAATTAAATCATTGGTTTATACCGAGAAATCTAACAAACAGCTTGTTGATAATAAATATCATTTTAAAGTTGATGATTCTTGCAGTAAAGATGAGGTTGCGTCCTTGATCAAGAAAATTTTTGGCGTTGAGGTAACCAAAGTAAATATAATTAATACTACTAATAAACCTAAAAGATTTAAGGGAATAGAGGGTAAAAGCAAAGCTTATAAAAAAGCGATTGTCACTCTAAAAGAAGGTCAAACAATTAATTTTGGTTCATAATCATGGCTTTAAAAAATTATAAGGCTATTACACCGGGTCTAAGACAATTGATAACCATTGATAAAAGCGAACTTTGGAAAGGGTCGCCTTTAAAAATGTTAACTCATAATGTTGGTGTTGATGCTGGTAGAAATAACATGGGACATATAACCGTAAGACATAAGTCTGGCGGCCATAAAAAATCTTTTAGAATCATTGATTTTAAAAGAGATAAATTTGATGTTGAGGCTAATGTTGAAAGGATTGAATATGATCCTAACCGCACCTCTTTCATTGCTTTACTTAAATATAATGATGGTGTTTATTCTTATATATTAGCACCTCATAAATTAAAGGCTGGCGACAAGGTTATCTCTTCAAAAAAGTTGATTGATATCAAAATTGGTAATTCAATGCCACTTGGCGTTATTCCAATTGGCGCGATCATTCATAATATTGAGTTAAAGCCAGGAACCGGTGGCGTAATTGCAAGATCAGCTGGAACCTACAGTCAATTAGTTGGTAAGGATGGTGGCTATGCTTTAGTTAAAATGCAATCTGGTGAAATCAGAATGTTTTTACTTGATTGCATGGCAACTATTGGTTCAGTTTCAAATATCGATAATAAAAATATTTCAATCGGCAAAGCCGGTAGATCAAGATGGTTAGGAATCAGACCAACGGTTAGAGGGGTCGCAATGAATCCGGTTGATCACCCTCATGGTGGTGGTGAAGGTAAAACTTCCGGCGGTAGACACCCGGTGTCTCCAACTGGTAAGTCTGCCAAAGGTAAAATCACCAGAACCAGAAAAAATAGGTCAAATCGACTTATTGTTAAAAGTAGAAGAAAAAAATAACAATTTCGGGCCCGCAAAGCGAAACTGAATTGTTATCCCAGCGAAGGCTGGGATCCAGTATTTAATGTAAATGAAAACGTTTAAAAAATGCCAAGATCATCGTGGAAATTACCTTTTGTTGAAGGTTACTTATTAAAAAAGGCTAAAGATTATATTACATCTTCTAAAAAAGTTATTATTAAAACTTGGTCTAGAAGATCAACCATCTTGCCACAATTTGTCGGTATTAATTTTGCCGTTCATAATGGTAAAAAATTCGTTTCAGTTTCTGTAAATGAGGGAATGGTTGGTCATAAATTTGGAGAATTTGCGCCAACTAGAACATTTTATGGTCACTCAGGAGATAAAAAAATTAAAAAAGATTAATTTATGACTGAAGAAAAATACTCTGTAGCATATTTGAGCGCCGTAAAATCGAGCCCTCTAAAAGTTATGAAACTTACTGGTGGCCTGATCAATAAGCCAGTTTCTGAAGTATTGATGTTGCTAAAATTTTGTAATTTAAAAGTCGGCCCCATAGTGAGGTCGCTAGTTTATTCAGCAATGTCTAATGCTGAAAATAACCATAATATGGATGTTGATAATTTATACATCAAAAGAATTGATGTTGGTCGCGCTTTTGCTTTAAAAAGATTTGCCACTCGTGGTCGCGGTAAATCCAGCAGAATTTTAAAAACTTTTAGCAATATCCGCGTGGTATTAGCACAAAAAACAAATTAATGGGAGTAATTTAAAGTGGGTCAGAAAGTTAATCCAGTAGGTTTTAGGCTTCTAAACAGCAAAAATTGGGAATCGATCTGGTATGATAAAAGAAATTATGCAAAAAAATTAATTAATGATATTGCAATCAGAGCTTTGATTAAAACAAAATATTCTCATTGCGGTATCGGCAGCGTCATTATTGAAAGACCATCAGATAAAATTAATTTAATCATTAAAACTTCAAGACCAGGGGTTTTGATTGGTAAAAAAGGTTTTGATATTGAAAAAATCAATCAAGCAGTTGGTAAAATTGCCGGCTGTAAAGTTGATGTTAAAATTGTTGAAATTGACAAGCCTGATATCAACGCTTCTTTAGTTGCACAAAATGTTGCCAAGCAGCTTGAAGGCAGAGCGGCATTTAAAAAAGTAGTTAAGAAATCAATGCAATCAGCCATGAAATATGGCGCTTTGGGAGTTAAAATTAGCTGCGCTGGCAGATTAGGTGGCGCCGAAATAGCTAGAACTGAGTGGTATAAGGATGGATCAGTTCCGCTACATACTCTAAGATGTAATATCGATTATGCCACCGCTAATGCCTACACAACTTATGGTGTGATTGGCGTTAAGGTTTGGATTTATAAGGGTTTTTCTGAAAAAAAGTAAATTGAGTCGCAAAGTAAAATGTTAATACCGGCAAAAACAAAATATAGAAAATCGCAAAAGGGCGGCAAAAAAATTCTCGGCACTGCTGCAACCGGCAATAGCCTAAAATTTGGCTCTTTTGGATTAAAATCTTTAGAACCAGGAAAGCTTAATTCAAAACAAATTGAATCAGCTAGAAAGGTTATTACCAGATATATGAAAAGAGCTGGAAAATTATGGATCATGATTTTTCCTCATACTCCGGTTACTAAAAAACCAGCTGAAGTTAGAATGGGAAGCGGTAAAGGTAACGTTGAATATTACATCGCTAAAATTAAGCCAGGTAGAATTATTTTTGAAATTGATGGTATTGATCAAGATTCAGCAATAATTTCTCTAGGAAAGGCAGCAGCGAAATTGCCAATTAAAACAAAAATCGTGGGATTAATTTAATTATGACACAAGAAGAAAAAAAATCGATGTTAGGCGATATTTCTGCCAAAAAAAAGGAGTTGATGATGATGAGAATCAAAGCATCTTCTGGCGAAACGTTTTCAGTAAATCTTTATCGGGATTTAAAAAAACAGATTGCTCGGCTATTTACCAAGTTAAATGTTAAAAAGATTTCTTAAGGTTTAATATTATGAAAGTTAAAGTTTTAAATATAATTGATGATTCGACTTTTCGTGGTCTGTCAACAGTTTATAAAAAACATCCAAAATATGGTAAGTATATTACTGTCCATAAAAAATATCTGGTCGATTTGCAAAAAAAGACTGTAAAAATTGGGGATGAAGTTGAAATAGCTAGTTGCAAGCCGATTTCAAAAAGAAAAACCTGGTGCTTAAAATAGGAGATTATTATGATTCAAATGCAAACAAATTTAGTTGTTGCTGATAATTCTGGTGCTAAAACTGCTAGATGTATCAAAGTTTTGGGCGGTAGTCACCATATGATTACTGGCATTGCTGATACTATCGTAGTTTCAATTACCAGCGTTAAAGCCGGCTCAAAAGTTAAAAAAGGTCAGGTGGTAAAAGCCGTGATCATTAGAACTAAAAGCAAGATTGTCAGAAGCGATGGCAGTTTTGTTAAATTCGACGATAATGCCGTAGTATTGGTTGATAATAATGGCGAATTACTTGCTACCGCAGTATTTGGCCCTGCAGCTCGAGAAGTAAGGCAAAAGAATTTTTTGAAAATCGCATCATTAGCTTCGGAGGTTGTATAATGGCTAAAAAATTTAAAAAGAACGATCAAATAATTGTAATTTCTGGTGCTGGCAAAAACCGCACCGGTAAAATATTATCAATTATGGGTCACAGGGTTCTAGTTGAAGGTGTAAACCTTAGAACTATTCATAAAAAGCCAACCTCTTCAACTCCTGGCGAGATTATTAAGAAAGAAAGATCAATTCATATTTCTAATGTCTCTCACGTTGAAAATGGTAAGGCAATTAAAATAAAATTTGTTACCGATGCCGGCGAAGGTAAAGCCTTTGCCAGAAAATATCGTGTTTCTAAAAAATCAGGTAAAAAAATAGATTAAAAAGATGCAAACATATACCGAAATTTTATATAAAGACTCAATAGCTGATCTTAAGAAAAAATTTTCTTATCAAAATGATTTGGAAGTTCCAAGATTAAAAATGATCAGTTTGAATGTTGGGATTAAAGCAACTGATAGTGATAATAAATTTTTATCATATCTTGCAACCCAGCTTTCTAATATTGCCGGTCAAAAAGCAGTTTTAACTAAATCTCGCAAGTCAATCTCTACTTTCAAACTTAGAGAAAATATGCCAATTGGCTGTAGGGTGACTTTAAGGGGTAAAAAGATGTATCAGTTTTTTGATAAATTGGTAAATATTGCTTTACCAAGAATCAGGGATTTTAGAGGTTTATCGGCTAAAGGCTTTAATCAAAAAGCTCATTACAGTTTTGGTATTAAAGAGCATAATATTTTTTTAGAAGTTGATCTTGATCATATTCTTAAAATTTTTGGTATGAATATAAATATCGTTACTTCTTCTCAAAATAAAGAAGAGGCTCTTTATTTGCTAAAAAAATTAAATCTTCCAATTAAATAAATATGGCAAAAAAATCTTTAATTATCAGAAATGAAAAGAGAAAAAGGCTCCATTTAACTCTTAAAACAAAGAGAATGAAGCTTTCTAATGTAGCTAAAGACACCTCTGCATCTTTCGAGGATCGCCTAAAAGCACAAGTAAAACTTTCTGCTTTACCAAGAGATGGATCACGCATAAGATACAGAAATAGATGTAGTCTTAGTGGTCGTCCGAGAGGTAATTTCAGAAAATTCGGTCTTTCAAGAATTGCTCTTAGGGAGTTAGCTTCCTGGGGTCAAATTCCTGGTTTAATAAAATCAAGTTGGTAATAATATAAGATGTCTAATCATCCAGTATCTGATCTAGTTGCTAGAATTAATAACGGTTATATGGCCAAAAGGGCGGTAATTTCTTGCCCGGTCTCAAAATTGCGAGAGGAAATTCTTAAAATTCTTAAAGAGGAAGGCTATATCGTTAATTACTCTAAATTTAAAGAAAAAAATAGCCTTGACCGATTTGATATACATTTAAAATATCATTTATCTTTACCGGTAGTAACTGAAATCGAGGTTATTTCTAAGCCCGGCAAAAGAGTTTATTGCAAATATGATGAAATTCCGGTGGTAAAAAATGGTCTTGGATTAGTTATAATCTCAACTTCCGCAGGTTTACTTGCTGATCACGAAGCTAGAGTAAAAAAACTTGGTGGCGAAGTATTATTAAAAATATTTTAGTTTAATTATGTCAAGAATAGGTAAACTGCCGGTTCAAATTCCAGATAACATAAAAGTTGCAGTTGCAAATGATGTTATTAATTTTGATAGTGGCAAAATAAAAAAAACTTACAAAGTTACTACTGGTGTAAAAATTGACTTTGATGGTAAATCAATAAAATTCACTGCTAAAGATAAAGCAATATCTGATATTTCAATGTTTGTTGGCATGGATAGAAGCAATGTTAAAAATATTGTTCAAGGTTTAAAAGAGCCATTTAAAGTAATTTTAGAAATCAATGGCGTTGGTTACAAAGCTTCAGTGGATAAGAGTTTCTTATTTTTAACTATTGGTTATAGTCATGAGATAGTTTATGTACTGCCGCATGGCGTTACCGCCGCTTTTGAAAAACCAAATTTGATTGTTTTAACCGGAGCTGATAAGGTTTTGGTTGGTCAAGTGGCATCAGAAATAATTTCTTTTAGAAAACCGGAGCCTTACAAAGGTAAAGGGATAAAGATTTTTGGCAAAAAGATATTACGTAAAGAAGGAAAGAAAAAATAATATGAGTTTAACAAATTTTACCAGAAGAAAATTAAGAGTTAGAGGCAAAATTGCTTCTAGAAATAAAAATCTAAGACCAAAAATAGTGGTTTTTAGATCTAATACAAATATTTATGCTCAGCTAGTAACGGTTGCAGGCAAAGTATTAGCCTCATTTTCTACCTTAAATCTCGATGAAAAAAAGAGCAGCAAAAAATCAGCTGATAAAATTACCGGGATCGCCAAGGCAATATTGGTTGGTGAAGGCTTTGCTAAATTATGCCTAGCATTAGATATTAAAGAAGTGATATTTGATAAGGGTGCTTATAATTATAATGGCCGCGTTAAAGCTCTAGCTGATGCTTGTCGTAAAGCTGGCCTAATCTTTTAATTTTTAAAACAATAATTAAGATGTCAAAATCAGTAAAAAACAGCAATAACGTAAAAAATAATAATAATCAGGAAATAATAGAAAGATTAGTATCGGTAAATAAAGTTTCTAAAACCACTAAAGGTGGTAAAAATCTTTCCTTTGCTGCTTTAGTTATAGTTGGTGATAAAAATGGTCGAGTTGGTTTTGGTAAAGGTAGTGCAATTGAAGTAGTAGACGCAAAAAATAAAGCTTTTGAAGCAGCCAAAAAAGCCATGATTAAGGTTTCTTTAAAAGAAAGTAGAACCATCCATCATGATATTTTTGCCAGATTCTGTGCCGCCAAAGTTTATTTAAGAAGCGCGCCAGCAGGTACTGGAGTAATCGCCGGAGGCCCAATGCGTGCAGTTTTTGAATGTGCTGGCATTGCCGATATTGTTGCTAAATCAGTTGGAACCTCTAACCCTTATAATCTAGTTGCCGCTACTTTCGCCGCACTAAAAGGACTTAATTCACCAAGAAGTATCGCCGATAAAAAGTCAAAGGAAATTTCTGAGATTATCAAAAGAAGAAATTTAGCTCTTAATAACACAAATGTTTAATTTGAAAATGTCTCTAAATGATTTTTTAGATAAAAAAATTACCGTCACTCTGGTAAAAAGCACTTCTAAGCTTACTATCAAGCAAAAAGCCAGTGTAACTGGTCTCGGCTTAAGAGGAATTAACAGCAGCTCTAATTTGGTTGCCTCTAATTCTGTTCTTGGAATGATCAGAAAAGTGCAGCATGTAGTAAAATTTTCTCAAGCGTAATTATATCAAGATATGTCTATTATATTAAATAAATTAGCCAAATTAAAAAGAAATAAGGGCAAGAGATTGGGCCGCGGTATCGGATCTGGTAAGGGCAAAACTTCCGGTCGCGGGGTTAAAGGTCAAAAGGCTAGAACCGGTGCTTCAATTAAAGGTTTTGAAGGCGGGCAAACCCCAATTTATATGAGATTACCAAAAAAAGGTTTCGTTAATTTTTGTAAAAAAGAATATGAAACTGTTAATATTGCGGATATTATCAATTTGATTAACAAAAAAATCATCGATTCATCTGTAGCGGTAACTAAAGCAAAATTGCAAGAAGTTGGCCTGGTTGTCAAAGAAAAATCAGTAGTAAAGCTAATTATGGGTAAACAAAAAATATCTAGCGCCGAATTTAAAGTTGCGGTCGATAAATATTCTAAGAATGCTCAAATTTTTGCTTAAGAATTAATATAAATTAGCGAAATCGAAGAATTGTTTTATTTTCTAGATTACCGCCTCGCTTTAAAAAAGTAAAAACATATTAAAATGGTAGCTAAGGCTCAAGCAAATAATAATCAACTATCCGGCGCGAATTCCGGGTTAAAAAATCGTATTTTATTTACGGTTTTTATTTTGTTGGTTTATCGTTTTGGTACTTTTGTGCCAATTCCGGGGATTAATGCTGAGGTATTGAAAAAGTTTTTTTCTGGTGAGGGTGCAAATATATTTGGCATGATCAATTTATTTTCTGGCGGCGCGCTGGAAAGAATGAGTATCTTTGCTTTAAATATCATGCCTTATATCACCGCTTCGATTATCATGCAGCTATTAACTTCAATGTATAAAGGTCTTGAGACCTTGAAAAAAGAAGGGGAATATGGGCGAGCTAAGATCAATCAATATACCAGATATTTAACCATATTTCTGGCTTTTTGTCAGTCGCTTGGGGTTTATTATGCGCTATCTAATGCTGATCATAATGCCTTTATCAGCGATTCTAATATTTTTATGTGGACCACTTGCGTAAGTCTGGTTGGTGGTACCGTGGTGTTGATGTGGTTTGGAGAAAGAATAACTAATTCCGGGATCGGAAATGGAATTTCGCTAATAATTTTTGTCGGTATTGTATCTTCACTACCTTCAACTTTTGCCCAGATTCTTGATTTGTCAAAAACCGGTGTTTACTCATGGTTGGCCGTATTGTTCTTTTTTGCGCTTTTTGTGGTTTTTATAATGATTATTTGCTTTGTTGAAAAAACAACTCGCAAAATCAAAATTCAATATCCAAGCAGTGCAATGATGAAATCTCAAGGAATGAATGATTCATCATTTTTACCTTTGAAAATCAATATTTCCGGCGTAATTCCGCCGATTTTTGCCAGTTCAATATTAACCTTCCCGGCTGCTATATTGCAGTTTAGTGGTAGTGATGGTGATTTTTTGGTTTCGATGTTAAGAAGGGGTGGGTCAATATATTTATTGTTATTTTCACTATTGATTTTATTTTTTTCTTATTTTTACTCTTCAATTATTTTTAACACTGAAGATGTCGCTAATAATTTGAAAAAAAGTAATTGTTTTATTTTGGGGATCAGGCCTGGCGTTAATACTTCTGTCTATTTAGATAAAATAGTTTCAAGATTAACTTTAATTGGCGCGGTTTATTTAATTTTTATCTGCTCTTTACCGGAAATTTTGGTTACCAGATATTCAATTCCGCTACATACCGGCGGAACCGGTATTTTGATCATCGTAAATGTGATTTTAGATTTGGTTAATCAGATTCAATCGCATCTATTTAGCTCAAAATACGGCTCGATGAATAAAAGAAGAAGAGTAAGGGTGCGGGGTTAAAAATGGTTAATATAGTGTTGCTAGGCGCTGCTGGTTGTGGTAAAGGTACTCAAAGCTCGCTACTTGCTAATAAGTTTTCTTTAGTTGCAATATCAACCGGCGATCTCTTAAGAAAAGAAGTCGAAAATAAAAGCGAGATTGGCAATAAAGCAGCCACTTTGATGAAAGAAGGAAATTTAGTTGCAGATGAGCTGGTGGCAGAAATGATAAAAAATAGAATTCTGCAAGATGATTGTAAAAATGGTTTTATTCTTGACGGTTTTCCAAGAAATATTAATCAAACCAAGATTCTAGATAATATGCTAGAATCAATTGGCAAAAAAATTGATCTGGTATTTGAATTTCAAGCCGATCAGGAAATTTTGCTAAAAAGAATTACCGGCAGGTTTTCCTGCAAAGATTGTGGCGAGATTTACAATCGCTATTTTAAAGATGTAACTACACCAACTATCTGCGATAAATGCGGCTCAAAAAATTTTGTTAATCGCTTGGATGACGCAAAAGAAGAGGCGATAAAAAATAGATTCGAGATCTTTAATCGCTCAATTAAAGAGATGCTTGATTACTACGCAAAAAAAGACTTGATTTATTCAGTAGATGCTTTAAAAGATGTCGGCTTCATTTCTAATAATATGGCGGCAATAGTTAGCTCTTTTTTGAAGGGTCATTCTTAAATACTACCATTTATGGGTAGATAAAGTTGCAATAAAGCTTAAAATCTTGTGCAAATTTAGGCTTAAAAACCTTAATTTGCTCTAGAAAAATTGATAAAATACTGAATTTATTTCAGTTTAATTTAAACAACCAAAATAAAGGAGAAATACTTTGGCTAGAATAGCTGGCGTCAACATTCCTAAGGAAAAAAGATTCGTTATCGCCTTAACTTACATTTATGGTCTTGGAACTACCAGGGCTAAAAAAATATGCGAAAAATTAAAAATTGATTTGTCATTAAGGACTCATCAAATTAGCGAAGAAAAACTCGCTGCGGTTAGATCTTTAATTGAAAAAGAATATCCGGCGCTTGAAGGTGACTTAAGAAGAAAGGTTTCTTCTGACATCAAAAGATTGGTTGATCTTGGTTGCTATCGCGGCATCAGACATGTTAAAAAACTTCCGGTTAGAGGTCAAAGAACTCATACTAATGCCAGAACCCGTAAAGGGCGAGGCGTTGCTATTGCAAATAAGAAGAAAGTAACCAAATAAATTTTAAATAACTTACAAAATATGGTTAAATATAGTGGCAAAAAAACTGCCGGTAAAAAGAAAAAAATTGTCGTTAACGGCGTCGTCCATGTTAATGCCAGTTTTAACAATACAATAATTTCAATCACTGATCTGCAAGGTAATTTGCTTTGCTGGTCATCAGCTGGTAAGCATGGTTTTAAAGGCTCAAGAAAAGCTACTCCTTATGCTGCTCAGGTTGCAACTCAAAGTGCAATTGACGCTGCTAAAGAACATGGCTTACAAAATGTTAGTGTAATGATTATGGGTCCTGGAGTTGGCAGAGAAGCATCGCTTAGAGCATTACAAGCCTCCGGCATTACTTTATCTAGCATCATTGATAAAACATACCATCCTCATAATGGCTGCCGACCTGCAAAAAGAAGAAGAGTGTAACGATTTAAACTTAAATTTTAATTCCTAAAAGTAACTGTAAAATAAATATATGGCGACAATATTAAAAGAAAGCTGGCATTTACTTGCAAAACCAACCTCAGTAATGGTAAAAGAAGGCGCAACCGATACTAGCGCTACCATAGTGATGGAACCTCTTGAGCGCGGCTTTGCGAATACTCTTGGCAATTGCTTAAGAAGAGTTTTATTATCATCAATTGCCGGTTTTGCGGTTACCTCAATAAAAATTGAAGGAGTTTTGCATGAATATAGCGCTATTGAAGGCGTAAAAGAAGATGTGCTAGATATCATCATGAATATCAAACCACTGGCAATCGAAAAAGAAACTTCTACC
>CAZUPN010000034.1:12493-15385 GCA_964622015.1 uncultured Rhizobiaceae bacterium
TAAAACAAGATTTACAACATTCAGTATCACATCTAATACATATTATTTTTTTCTCATTAATGCATTTTTTATACAATGTAATAATATAATCATTGCATTTTTTGTAGAGGGACCTTCAATATATCATCATGTATATCAAATCACTGGCAATCCAAAAAGAAACTTCTACCCCTTGTGTTTTAAAATTATCTTCAAATAAGGCTGGCGAAGTTCTTGCAGGTTCAATTCAAACCCCATCTGATTTAGAAATAGTTAATAAAGATCTGGTAATCTGCACCTTAAATAAAGGCGCTTCAATTGATATTCAAATGAATGTTGAATGCAATAAAGGCTACATCGTTGCTGATCAAGCCAGGAAGAACGAGCTAGGAATCGGCACTATCATGATTGATTCGATGTTTTCACCGGTTAAAAGAGTGTCATATAAAGTTGACAATGCCAGAGTCGGACAAATTACTGACTTTGATAAACTAACCATTGAAATTGATACTAACGGTACCATTGCTCCACGTGATGCTTTGGGAGTTGCCGCTAAAATCATTCAAGAGCAAATACAAGTATTTATTAATTTTGATGTTAATAAAGTTGATGAACCAAGACAAAGTCTGGAATTAGAGCCAGAATTCAACAAGAATCTGCTTAAAACTATCGATGAACTTGAGCTATCAGTTAGGTCATATAATTGCCTAAAAAATGAAAATATCATTTATGTTGGCGATTTAGTAACCAGAACTGAGGCTGAGATGTTAAAAACTGCTAATTTCGGCAGAAAATCTTTAAATGAATTAAAAGATAATTTAAAGAATATGGGTTTAGGCTTTGGCATGAAATTAACTAACTGGCCGCCAAAGAATCTTGAAGAATTATTAAAGCTAAAAAATAAAGAATTTTAATTAAGCAATGAAACACGCAATTAAAGGCAGAAAATTAAGTAGAAACACTGCTCACAGAAAGGCTTTGTTACGTAATTTATCTTTGGCCATACTTAATCATGAGTCAATTAAAACTACCTTGCCAAAAGCTAAGGAGATCAGACCATATATTGAAAAAATTCTAACTTTAGCAAAAAAAGATAGTTTAGCTAATCGTCGTTTGGCGATCTCAATTCTTGGCAATCAAGAAATAATTAACAAATTATTTAAAGATATCGGCCCAAGAATAGCTAGCCGTAATGGTGGTTATTTAAGAATAATCAAATTTGGATATCGAACTGGTGACAAGGCTCCAATGGCAATTGTTGAATTGGTTGATAAAATACAAAAGCCAGAATCAGCTGCTGCTGACATTCAAGAAGTTGAAGAAAATAAAGCATAATTAAATAAATTGAGAGTAAATTAATATGACAAATATCATTAGCGATTTTCAAAAAGAACAAGTTGCAAAAATTCTTGCCTCAAGAACTAGCGGCTTTTCTAAAGAAATCAAAATCGGAGATTCAGTAAGTGTAAAATATAAAATTACTGAAGGCGCTAACACGCGTATTCAAGCTTTTAACGGCATTGTAATTGCTAAATCTAAAGATTTTTCAAATTATGCCGCAACTTTTACCGTTAGAAAAATTAGCTCTGGCGTTGGAGTTGAAAGAAAATTTACTTATTATTCTCCTTTACTTGCCGGAATTGACATATTAAAAAGCGGCGTGGTAAGAAGAGCAAAATTATATTATCTAAGAAATTTAACCGGCAAAGCTTCCAGAATTAAAGAAAAAATGGATTTTGCGCCACAAGCATTGACCATTGAGCCTGAAACTAGCGCTTCATAGCTTAAGTTAACATCTCCCTACCCTTAATTTATGAAAAAAGGAATTATTGCCGGCCTTGGTTCCGGAATTTTTTGGGGCCTGTCATTTTTGGTTCCAAATATTTTAAGTTCTTTTTCAGTTGTTGAAATTGTTGCTGGTCGCTTTTTATTTTTTGGCACTACCAGCCTGATTTTTGTTCCTCGTGCAGCTAAATTATTCATCTCATTATCACCAAAAGACCGGCTGCTGGTTATAGCCTTAAGTATTACCGGTTTTTGCCTATATTCTCTTTGTGTATTTGCCGGAGTAAAATATACTGATGGCGTCATCTCCTCTTTGATTATTGGCACCATACCTATAATTATCGTTTTACTTGGTAAACCAAAACTTAACCGCTCGCTTTTTAGCGGCTTGGTCTTAATTTTATTTGGCCTATTCTTTTTGTTAGTTTTCCCCGCCCTTGGAAATTTTGCAACCATTACCTCAAATTTATACCTTACTGGACTATTATTATTAGCAGCCGCCCTTTTGATGTGGGTCTGGTTTGCAATTTACAATACTAAATTTTTACAGCGTAATCCAAAAATTAATACCATCGATTATACTTCTTTAATTGGCATTATTAACCTTATCATTGTCAGCCCGATAGTTTTTTTGATTGATGATTTTTCTGCTTTTATTAATAATCCCCAAATATCTAGTTATTTATTATGGACCGCAATTCTTGGTATTGGAACCTCCTGGATTGCCAATGGCTTATGGGCTCTTTGCTCTAGAAATTGCCCATTATCAGTCTCTGGAATTTTAATCATTTCCGAAACCGTTTTCGGCCTCACTTATAGTTTTATCTTTCAACAAAGATTACCTTACTTACATGAAACCCTAGCAATCACATTGCTAATCATGGGAGTAATCATGACGATCAGATCCCAACAATCAGGCCGCGTGGCAATCAAAAAAATTTGTAACTGATATAATGCCAAGTCTCATCTTTGGATAGCTATATGTAGTATTTTATATGGATTTTGGTATTATATAGCTATCCAAAGATGAGACTTGGCATAATAGCATTTCCAGAAAATAATCGCAGACTTGTTTTATGAGCCCGTTGCAAATCTAAATCTCTAAAATTTTAACCTCAAAAAACCCAG
>CAZUPN010000035.1:0-15175 GCA_964622015.1 uncultured Rhizobiaceae bacterium
TTAATTGCCAAGAAAATCAGCCATTCTTTTGAAAAATCTGAAGATAAAAAATCGCTGATTTTAAAAGATATTAATCTCACTATAAATTCCGGAGAAATTGTTGGGTTGCTTGGTAAATCGGGTTCCGGCAAATCAACCTTGCTTAGAATTATCGCCGGGCTAATCAAGCCAACTCATGGTGAGGTAAAATTTAATGGTAATGCTATTTCCAGCGACTCAGTACCAATTTCGATGGTATTTCAAACTTTTGCTTTATTTCCTTGGCTAACAGTGCTTGAAAATGTAGAATTGGGACTCGAAAGCCTGGGGCTCAATCAAAAACAAGTGCGAAAAAAATCACTGGCGGCAATTGATTTAATTGGATTAGATGGCTATGAATCAGCCTATCCGCGCGAACTTTCGGGTGGCATGAAACAGCGAGTTGGATTTGCCAGAGCAATTGTTTCAAGCCCAGAAATTTTATTAATGGATGAGCCATTTTCAGCGCTTGATGTTTTAACTGCCGAAACTATTAAAACCGATTTTCTTGATCTATGGATGGAAAAAAAGATTCCGCTAAAATCAACTTTATTAGTTACTCATAATATTGAAGAGGCGGTGTTTTTATGTGATCGAATTTTGATCTTAGCTTCTAATCCGGGGCGAATAAATAATGAAATTAAAATTGATCTACCTCATCCTCGTGATCGCAATTCAGCGCAATTTATTAAATTGGTTGAAATGGTCTATGGTATTATGACTGCAAGGCCTCAAAGCGATGATTTGGCAATTAGTACCGGGTTGGTAGAAAATAAAATTACCATCAGTGAAAAATTACCAAGAGTATCGCCAAATAAAATTTCTGGATTAATTGAAACTGTTTATGCAAATCCCTATAATGGCAGCCTAAGTTTCGTTGATTTGGATAATGAATTACAAGTTGATACTGAAGATTCGATCCCAATTGTTGATGCCTTATGTTTGCTTAAATTTGCCAAGATTCATGATGGCAATATAATTTTAACCAGACTTGGCAGAATTTTTGCTGATTCTGACATTCAAAAAAGAAAAAATATCTTCGCCTCAAGCCTAACCAATAATGTTCCACTGGCCTCCTATATCACCAAAATTCTAAATGAAAGACCAGACAATAAAGCGCCAAAATTAAGATTTATTGCCAAGCTAGAAGATCATTTAAGTGAAACCGAAGCCGAAGAAGTATTAACTGCGGTAACCAGCTGGGGCCGATATGCCGAAATTTTTTCTTACAATGATAATACCGAAATATATAGTCTTGAAAATCCAACTAGTGATTAATTTTTATAAACCATAAATAACACCTACATTATAGCAAGATATGCTAATTTTTATTGATGAATCTCGAGATCCGGGATTCAAAACTATGAAAAGGATCAAGTAATAATTTTGTCATTGCATTAATAATTTTTGACGATGAATTAGAAGCGGAGGTGACGGCATCAAAAATCAAGCAATTACGCATAGATTTAAAAAAGAGTGATAGGTTTTGAGTTCAAATTTAATAAATGCAATAAAGATCTCAGATTAACATTTTTAAATGCGGTTAGAAATTGTAAATTTAGAGTTAGAGCAATAGTATTTTTGAAAGACGCAATCCATGATGCTTTTCTTAAATCATCTAAAGATAATTTTATAGCTTTGCACTAAAACAGGGGTTAAAGCATAATGGCGATACAATATCGCAAGCTACAATAAGACTTGATGGCTCCGGTGATAAAAATTTTAAGAAGAATTTTTGTAAAACAGCATCTTATTAACGAAAAATAATGAAATACGTAATTATCAATCAAAAATTACTGCCTAAAAATCATGCTTTAATTTCAGTTGAGCAAAGGGCGTGCCGTTTTGGGGATGGGGTTTTTGAGACTTGTTTGGTCAAAGCGGGGGTGGTTTATAATTTTGAGAATCATTTAAAAAGGCTTGAAAATGGACTTTTGGCGCTTGGGATCAATAATTTTAAAAATACTCAATTAATTAAAGATTGTAATTTATTGATTAAAAAAAATGGGCTCAAAAATGGGATTTTAAGGGTTGCGGTTAGTCGCGGTATTGGTAGTGATGGTTATCTTCCAACTAATAAAACCAAGCCTTTGGTTATTATTGAGACTGTAAATAAAGCAAAATTACCTAAAACCGAAATTATTCTTGGTATTGGTAAAATAAAAAAGCCTGCCAAAGATTCTTTACCGGTCCATTTTAAGACTGCTCAAAGCATGTCATCAATACTTACTAAAATTGCCGCTAAAAATTCTGGTCATTTTGATGATATTATGCTAAATGGTGATAATTTTATTGCCGAAACCTCATCTGCTAATATTTTTTGGCTTAAAAATAATCAGCTTTATACGCCGGCTTTAGAGTGCGACATTTTGCTTGGTACTATAAGGCAAAAGATTATTGATCGGTGGAAAGTAAAAGAAATAAAGGCAAAGATTGCGGTTTTAAAGGAAGCTGATGAGGTTTTTTTGACTAATGTTAGCTATGGGGTAATTGAAATTGATAAAATAATATTTGACAATCAAGAGGTTAAATATAAACACCAAATTTCATCTCAAATAAAGGCAATGCTTAACCACGATATTAAAAATTATGTTAAAATCAAAAATAATTAGCTGGGTTGATCCTTTGATGATGGCTAAAAATATTGCCGCTAATTATCAGGATAATTGGGTATTTTTATATTCGGGCTTAAATCAAGCAATCAAAAATTCTAAATCTTTAATTGCGCTTTTTGCCAATCAGGAGTTGGTGTTAAATGACTTTGAGCAATTATCAAAATATTTAAAATTAAGCAATAATGACTATGATCAAAGTTGGTTTGGATATCTTGGCTATGAACTTAATTCTGATTTAGAAAAACTGCCAAAGACCGCCAAATCAATAATTAATTTGCCCAAAATATGGTTGCTGAATTTTGGACTGGTATTTGAGTTTGATCATCAGAAAAAAACTCTAAAAGCTTTTTTTGACGATCAAAAAAAATTGAGTGAAGTGCTGAATTACCAAGAAAATCCGGCATTACAATCTAAGATTAGCAAAAAAATTAAAATCAGTAATTTAAAATCAAGCTTTTCAAAAAAAAGCTATTTTACTGCGGTTGAAAGGATCAAAAAAATGATTGCAAATGGTGATTTTTATCAAACTAATCTTACCAGAAAATTTTATGGCAATATTGATCATGTCGCCAAATCTGATGATCAGCTCAATCAGTTAAATAATTTTAATTTATTTACCAGCCTTGCAAAAATTAGCCCGGCAAATTATTCGGCATTTTTAAAGCTTAAAAATAATTATATCATCTCTTCAAGTCCCGAATCTTTTCTATCAATTAATAGTGAGGGCAGGGTGGTATCTAAGCCAATTAAAGGCACTGCCGCCAGATCATCAAATCCAATTCAAGATCAAAAAAATAAAGAAAATTTAAGCAATAATATTAAGGAGCAAGCTGAAAATTTGATGATTGTTGATCTGGTCAGAAATGATTTGTCAAAAAATTGCAAAACATCATCAATAAAAGTTAAAAATCTTTTTGCAATTACCAGCTATAAAACTATTCATCATATGTCTTCTGAGATTCATGGGGTAATTGATAAAAATAACAATTTTAACAATCTGGATGTAATAAAATCCTGCTTTCCTGCCGGCTCAATGACTGGCGCGCCAAAAATAAAGGCAATGGAAGTAGCGGCCCTAGAAGAAAAAATCAAGCGCGGCGTCTATAGTGGTGCAATTGGCTATTTAAGCAAAAATCATAATACTGAATTATCGGTAGTAATTCGTACTTTGATTATTAAGGATAATTTATTTGAATTTCAAGTTGGTGGTGCAATTACTTACGAATCTAAAGCTAAGGATGAATGGCTAGAAACTATTAGTAAGGCTAGGGCAATTGCAAAATTGTTAAAAATCAAGATAAGTGCTGTAAAGACATTGTAGGGTTATTTTTGTTTTCTGGATTGCCGGGTCGCTTATGCTTCTTGAGAAGTGACGGACTCATGTAATTGTCGGTCTTAAGCATAAGCGACCCGGCAATTTAAAAAATGAAAATAGTCCCTTACTTAAGTATTTTTACTTCTCTTTTTGGTAGCGGTATTTCGATGTGATGTTCTTTAAATTTTTGCCAGATATTCATTAATACTTCGCTTTTAGCATTCATGCGGCCTTTGGTGACGTCATTGACCCAGAAATACAGGGTAAATTTGATGTCGAAATCAGCAAATGCGACTAGATGGCATTCAATTTCTGGATATTGTAGGCAGCGTTCGCATTCAGTTGCTGCTGCTAGGGCTAGTTCTTGGGCTAGTTTTAGGTCAGAGCCGTAAGCAACCCCAAAATTAACCTCAATTCGGATGCGATTGCTATTGTAAGTTAGATTGGTTACCGGATTGATGATAAAATCTTCATTGGGGATCATGATTTCTTTGCCATCCAAAGTTTCAATTAAGCCGTAACGGGCACCAAAATATTTTACATAGCCGGTGGTGGCGCCTTTATCTAGCTCTAATAAATCACCGATTTTTACTGATTTTTCAAAAAGTAAAATAACGCCGCTGATAAAATTGGAAGCAATTTTTTGTAAACCAAATCCAACACCAACACCAATAGCGCCACTAATTACGGTTAAAGTAGTCATATCAAAGCCAAATAATTTTAATATCACTACCAAAACTATAAAATAAATTATGATGTCGATAAATTTGGCGATAATTGCTTTATTGCTTAATTTAATCTCTTTGCTATTTTCAATATAATATTTGCTTTTTTTGGAAATTAAATTTGCCAGCCAAAAGACAATCATTAAAATAATAAAGGCTTTAAGCGCCAAATAAATCGAGATTCTGACACTGCCGATAATAAGCGCATAATAATCAAGATATTTAATGGTGGCATCTAGCAGGTTAAAAACATCAAGGATTAGAGCCGGCATTAAGATTGCTCCAACAGTATTGGTAATAAAATTACTGCCAGAAAAAACTCTTAAAAATCTTAATAAGAGAAATAAAGTTGTTAATTCGATGGTGGTGGTAAATAAAATTGCTTCTTTAAAAAATTGCAGATAGATGGCAGAGCCAATTGCTAAGAAAATAGTGATAAGTAGTGGCGCTAGAATTGAAGATAAATATAGGCTGGTAGTTTTGTTAAAGTTGCTGCCTTTATTTGGATTAATTTTAGATGATATGATGCGTGATGCTATCTCATAAATAATGAATGAGAGGGTAAAGCAGATAATTATGGCAATAGATTGCAAGTAAAATCCAGGCGAGATTACGGTTTGTGAAACTACATCAAAAAATTTTTCAATTTTAAATTCGTTAATTTTCATTACAGAAATTTATTTTTTATGAATAAGACTAAAATCTCTAAATTATTTTTAATAGTAATTATTTTACCTCTAATTCTAGCATCTTGCGGAAGAAAGGGAGATTTATATTTGCCAAAAAAAGAAATTCCAGCAAAGCAAAATCAAGTAAATTAATTAACAAAATATTCTTCATATTTTTGCCTTCCGGTAAGCGAAAAGCCGGCAGGAAGTGGCTTAATTTCAATAAAGGATTTTTTTCTCAAATCTGCTAAATAACTTTTAGCTAATATTTGTAATTTTTGGTTAAAGATTGCATTATTTGCAAGATCAATATCCTTGCTATTTAATTTAGCTGATAGTTTTTTATCAAGTAGTTTAAAGATATGATAGCCATCTTCTAGTGCCACCGGATCACTATATTGGTTTTTTTCGAGTTTAGAAATTGCCAGATAAATTCTTTTATCAACATCCTCTTGCCCGACCCATCCAAGGAGGCCATTATTTTCTCTGGCGCTTAAATCTGAAAATTTAGCTACCATCTCATTAAAATTAGCGCCGGATTTTAGCTTGACGGATATTTCTTCGGCCATTTTAAGAGGGCTGTCTTGGCTAATTAGAATTTGGGCGAGTAAAAATTGATTGATATTTTTATTAATTTTCTTTTCTTCAAAAAATTCTAAAATTTCAGCATCATAGACTCTGATTTTTGGTTTAATTTGCTGATCAATAATTTTATTCCAGGCCAAATTAGTGGCAAGTTGCTGCCGATAAGTTTCTGAGGCGTGATTTTTATTCATGCTTTTTAAGATATCGCTAATTTCCTGGCTGGTAACCTCAACGCCAAGCCGAACTGATTCCTGCCTGATTAGCTCCTCATCAATAATTTTATTTAATATTTGCTCAGTTAAATTTGATTTTTCGAGGCCAGCAATTTTTAAATTTGATAGAAAAAAATTATAGTCATTAATCAAATCAATATTGGTAATTATTCGATTATTAACCTTGGCGACTACAAAACTGCCGTTTTGCGACATTGCTGGTTTAATCAGTAAGATAAATATCAGTAATATCGATAGTAAGAAATAGCGATAATTTTTCATTTTTTGGCCTTCTTTTTTGAGAGATTTTGGCGTTCATAAACATTGATACCACGAAGTAAATCAAGCGCTCTGGCTAGTTGATAATCAGCTTCATATAATTCAGTATTATCATCTTCAAGTTGATTTTGCTTGGCATCATCTAAAGCTTTTTGAACCTGGGCTTCAATATGACCCTTCAAACTAGCTTCCGAAAAATCATCAACATCTTTTTTATCCTGTAATTTAGTGATTTTGGCGGTATTTACTATAATATCAGGTTCAATACCATGGGCTTGGATTGAAATTTTTGAAGGGGTGTAATAAAGCGAAGTAGTCATTTTAATAGCACCTAAATCATTATCGAGTGGAATAATTGTCTGTACCGACCCTTTACCAAAAGATTTAACCCCCATTATTACCGCTCTTTTATTATCCTGTAAAGCGCCAGCAACAATTTCTGATGCTGATGCCGAGCCCTCATTTATTAAGACTACCATTGGAATTGTGATATCAAAGATTGCCGGTCTTTCAGCTAAATAATCTTTAGTTTCTGACTTATCTCTACCGCCAATTGAAACGATAATATTGCCCTTATCTAAAAACACATCGCCAATTGCAATTGCCTGATCAAGTAAACCGCCGGGGTTATTTCTTAAATCCAAAATCAAACCTTTAAGATTTTTGGTCGGGTCTTTTTTGTTGATTTCTTTTTTTAGATTAGCAATTTCTTGAATTAAACCATCATAGGCCTGGGCAGAAAAATTGCTGATTCTGATATAGCCGATATCTTTAAAAGCCTTTGATCTTACCGCCTTAATTTTAATGATTTCGCGCTTGATGGTTTTTTCAATTGGCTCATTTTCGCTTCTTCTAAGGATAGTGATGGTGACTTTAGATCCTGGTTTACCGCGTAATTTTTTTACTACTTCTTCAATAGTGGTGCCGATAATATTTTCGCCGTCAATTTTAGAGATATAATCGCCGGATTTTACGCCAGCCTTAAATGCTGGAGTGTCATCAATTGCAGTGATGATTTTAGTTAAAGAATGTTCAGTGGTAATTTCGATGCCAAGCCCGCCAAACTCGCCCTTAGTTTGAATTTGTAAATCTTTTAGTGCCTCATCATTTAAATATGCGGAGTGAGGATCAAGTGATGATAAAATGCCATTAGCGGCAGCTTCTGATAATTCGCGGTAGGATTTTTCTTCAACATAGCCGGTTCTGACTTTTTCGATAATTTCTTGAATAAAATTTTCTTGTGATATTTTAGACTTTAACTCACCGACTTTTATTTCTTTAATTTCGATTTGAGAATAAGAGAGGGCGGAATAAAGCCCAATTAAAGTTGAGATAATAACAACTACGGCAATTTTTATGATATTTTTCATTTAATTTTTTTTAACTAATTACGGCTCTAGTTGTTAATAATTTTATCTGATACCATATTCTGCATTTAAAGCATCAGTAACATCTTGCGGTGGCTCATCGCCATAAGCTGAATATAAAACTTTGCCATAATTTTCTAAATGGATTATGTCATCATTTAAAGCTTTCAAAAATAATTGTAATTTCGGCCTTTCAACTAAAACATAATACCAAGCATTACGATTATCATCAATGCCTTTGACCAAATAAATCAAGCTGGCTTGAGCTCTTTTCATCGGATCAATTTTTTGAAAATTATTATCACCTTCTTTTGATTCAGAAGGGCCAGCTTTTTTAAGTTCATCGATCATTTGATCGGTGGTTTTGCCGCCACTATTTTTATTAATTAAACTTTGAGAGGTAAAAGTTTTTTTGCTGTTAGAAGCAAATCTCTCTGCGAAGCTTTTTTGTTCTGTCATAAAATAAATTTCATTAATATTTAAGAGACAATCTTGTCATTTTTGTGGCCATTTAGCCACCAATCATTGACTGGTATTTTTGGTCCACAAGGTCCTCTTTTAGAGGAAACGCATGGGCTTTTAATGTCAATTGTATTGCTAGATGAACAGGAAGATATAATTAGAATTAGAAAAATTAAAGATATTTTTTTCATTTTTTGTAATTTTAAATTAATGTAACCCTCAAATAGGCGTTTATAAGATTCACAAATATAAAGAATCGGCATTTTTTTTCAACTACTTAATTGAAATTTTAAAAAAAACTTTCAAAATAAGATCAATTGATATAAAAACCCTTATCCTTAATTTTAAAAACATCTTAAATCTGTTAATTTCTTACAAATAATTTCCGTAATTAATATGAGTCAAAAAAGAAGAGTTGTAGTAACTGGAATTGGTGCTATCACACCGCTTGGCACTGGCTTTGAATCTAGCTGGAAAAATTTAATTGCTGGCAAATCTGGCCTTGGTAGAATTACCAGTTTTGATCCAGCCGAATCGCCATGCAAGGTTGCTGGTGAAATAAGGTTCGGTAGTGAGCAAGGAGAGTTTGATCTAGATAAGATTATTGACGTTAAAGAGCAAAGAAAAATGGATCGCTTTATTCAATTTGCAATTGCGGCTTCAGACGAAGCAATCAAAGATTCTGGCTGGGTTGCAAATAGTGAAGAAGAAAAATTTAGAACTGGAATTATGGTTGGTTCTGGTATTGGTGGATTGCCATCAATTCAAAGGACTGCAATTTTATCACATGAGCGTGGAATTAGAAAAATAAGTCCGTTCTTTATTCCTGCGAGCTTGGTAAATTTGGCGTCTGGTCAGATTTCAATCAGACATGGGTTTATGGGTCCAAATCATGCGGTGGTTACCGCTTGTGCAAGCGGAACCAATACTATTGGTGACTCGGCTCGGATGATTGAATATGGTGATGTTGATGTGATGGTTTGCGGTGGTGCAGAATCAACAATTTGCGAGATTGGTATTGGCGGATTTGCTGCAATGCGGGCACTTTCAACCAATTTTAACGATAATCCAACTGCAGCTTCCAGGCCATGGGATCGTGATCGTGATGGTTTTGTAATGGGAGAGGGTTCCGGAATGCTGGTTTTAGAAGAATTTGAGCATGCTAAAAGAAGAAGAGCAAAAATTTATGCTGAGGTAATTGGTTATGGAATTTCTGGCGATGCTTATCATGTAACTGCGCCGGAAAGCTCTGGTCGTGGTGCGGTTTATGCGATGAATCTAGCGATCAAGCATGCTGGAATCAATATTGATCAAATTGATTATATTAATGCTCACGGCACTTCTACCCCGCTTGGTGATGAAATTGAGGTTAATTCAGTTAAAAAGGTTTTTAAAGATCACGCTTATAAACTTTCAATGTCTTCAACTAAATCTGCTATTGGCCATTTACTTGGTGCTGCCGGCAGTGTTGAGGCAATATTTAGTATTTTGGCAATCAGGGATAATATTGCACCACCAACTCTAAATTTAGATAATCCTTCAGAAGGTTGCGATATTGATTTGGTCGCAAAAAAAGCTAAAGAAAAAAAGATTGATGTTGTTTTGTCTAATTCATTTGGATTTGGCGGTACCAATGCCTGTATAATTTTAAGGAGGATCTAGCGATTTGAATAATTTAGTCAAAAAAATTAATTTACTAAAAATTAAAGACGCAATTGTCAATTTTTTTGCGATTTTTTCGACTATGATTTTCTTTTTCATGATTTCAAGCCTATCGGTAATCATGTATTTCAATGCTCCAAATAGCTTCCAAAAACAAGATACTATATTTGTGGTGAAAAGCGGACTTACTTTCAGGCAAGTCGTCAATCAATTACATGATCAAAAAATCATCAATCATCCAAGGGTTTTTCTTTATTTATCGCGCTTAATTGCTGGTTATAATCCTAAAGTTCATTATGGTGAGTATTTTTTTGAAAAAAATTCTTCTTACTATAAATTGCTGCATAAAATGGTAAAAGGATATAATTTTTTTAGAAAAATTACCATCGCTGAAGGCCTGTCAACCGTTAGTGTAATTGATATTATTGACCATAGTCCGGGATTAATCGGTCAGCTTGACGCTAATTATAAAAAATCGCTTAAAGAAGGCTCATTAATGCCGGAAACCTATTTTTATTCCTATAATGATAGTAAAATGGCAACTGTTAGAAGAATGCAAATTGCAATGTCTAAAGCGATCAATGAATTATGGCCAAATAGAAATCCCTCAATTCCAATTAAAACCAAAGAAGAAGCGATAATTTTAGCCTCAATTGTTGAAAAAGAAACCGGATTAGAATCAGAAAGGCCAAAAGTCGCCTCAGTATTTACCAATCGCTTAAGAAAAAATATCAAATTACAATCAGATCCAACCGTAATTTATTCCTATGCTTACGGCAATAAAAATCTTGAAAGGCCAATCAGACAAAGCGATCTAAAAAATCACTCACCTTTTAACACTTATAATATTTACGGCCTACCTAAGAACCCAATTTGTAACCCTGGTTTGGCATCAATTAAAGCAGTGCTCAATCCGCCAGCAACTGATTATCTTTATTTTGTTGCAGCCAATAGTGGCAAGGGCGATCATAATTTTTCTTCTAATGTCAAGGATCATAATATCTATGTTGCCAAATACCGGCAATCATTAAGAGAGGCTGCAGTTAGAGAGTAATTATTAATATCCGCATCCCTTCTCTCCTTGGAGGCGAGAAGATATGGATTATTAAAATCGACTATTGCCACATCGGTATGGAATTATAAAAATGCTGGACCATCTCTACCGTTAGTCGGTTTTAATCCCGTCACTTCTAGTCTTTGCCCATGTATCTCGCCATTAAGCATTAATGATGATGACATTTTTTTCTGACCCCTATCCTTATCACTTATAGCAACTGCCAGTACATTAAAATTTTTCCTGGCTTTCAGATCTTTATCGCTTGGTTCTTTAACGATACTATTGGGATCGCAGGCCTTTGAATAAATATCGGGATAAATATAAATTTCACCTTCTTTTAGGACTTTGTTCTGACCATCAATTTTTTCACCATCACAAGTTCCGACTCTGATTCGTAAATATTTATTATCGCTGCCATTAATTTTTAGATAAATTACATTATCAATTTTACTAGCATCGCTATTTTCATCTAATCTAAATACCACTCGTGCAATATTTTTATCCTTTGGTCTAAAAATACAAAATCCGGGATTGCTAGTGGTTGATAATTCTGATGTTAAATCATTAAATCTAGACTCATCACTTGCTCCAATAGAGCTTTTGTAATTACTTTTAATTATATCAATAATTGGTGGTATTTCCTCGCTTGTTCCTTTAATATTGTGGATTTCTTTCTGACAAAGGTCGTTAATTATTACTCGCTTAAGAGCTTTCTTTTTTATATCACTTATCGCCTCACCAGCAATTTTTTTCTCAAGTAGTTTTTCTACTTCTTGGTCTTTTTCCATCATCTGCTCTTGACTAGGGAAATGCACAAAAGTGCCTTCAGCCTTGGCAACAATCATTCTAAATTTAGCTTGATTATTTTGATCAATAGTAGCAGCAAAAGAAATTAAACTTTGATGATTTTGGCCATCCCTACCTTTGGTCGTTGATTTTTTATCCCACCGCAAATCAGCAATTTGATTAATCTGCTCATATAATTTTGATTCTTCACTATCAAGATAATATTCAACCGGTAAAGATCGCGGCAAATTTGTAGGCAAATTTTCTCTAACTTTTCTAGCAACCGATTTACATAATTCCTCAATTGTTTGTCCTTTAATTACCGGAATTGAAGGGTCGGGGTATTGCTTTAATTTTTGACGAATCGCTTCTAAAGCCTTGGAATGATCTTCTATGGTTACAGTAGGATCTGCTATAATTTCTTTATATAATTCAAATAAACTTTGCTGATCTATTTTTGTTTCTATGGTTTTTAAGATAGATTCTATACCACCTTGCTTGTTAAGCATTTCTTCAAAACCAAGATTGTCTGCTATTTGATAATTCAGATTATTTTTTCTGATTTTAAGCTGCGTAACTAAGCTTTTATCTATATCAAGCCAAAATCTATCCGCTATCAGTCTTTTTAATTCAATTCTAAGATTATCATTTCCTTCTAAAAATTCACAAAGCTTTATTAGTTTTTCCATCTGAATTTCAAAAGAATCTTTAGAGGCTTTCCTTGCCAAAGGATTAACAAAAATCTGTTCACCATCTGAATCGGTTTCAGAATCTTCTGTTGGTTGATAATCACGAGCTTCTCCTAATATTTTTCTTATTTTTCTATTTTCCAGCAGGTCTTGTACCTTTTTAGAAAATCCCGCTATAGTGTCAGCGAGTTTTTGGGCGGGGCTTTTTCTGTTATCATTTTGAATTTCTGCGACAGATTGATGAGGAGTTTGAAGTTGAGGTGATTCTGTTTGATCGATATTTTCTACTCTATGAGATTCCTGTGAATTAAACCTTCTTTGTAAAATTTCTAGCTTAAATCTTTTATAAAGTGGCGGGGTTTTATAAATCAAAACCTCATTTTTATCGTAATGCGTAATATCTGCTTGCGAAACTTCTATTGGTGTAGTAGGTGCCGGTAGTTTATTAATGCTTTGTTGAAATATTTGTGACAAGAATTCCTGATCGCGATCACTATCTTTTTGCTCTAAATCAAGGCGTTTTTGTAGCTTTTCTAACTGCCCTAGCTGATTTCCAGCTCTTGCGAGATCGGCGGTAATTTGCAAAATTGCAATTATTTGTGCTTTTCTTATAAGCCTATCTCCGGGCCTATCTTTTTTTAAAGTTATTTTTGGCAATTCTTCATTTTTGAGCGCTTTTAAAATTTCTGACTTTTGTTGATTAATAATTTCTGCAATTGATCCTTTGGTTTTGGAGGATTCAATGCCAATTGAAATTTCCTCATTATTTTTAAGATATTGTCTAATTGATTGAAATAATTCATCACTATATTTATGACCATGCCCTGTGGGGTCACAATGAACAGCATCTGCTAGATCAATTGCCGCGGCAAGCAGATTTTCTTTTAATAATTCCTTTCGCCTTCTTTTAAAGGTTTGGTCTAATTCTTCTGTTTGTCTGGCAAAATTGCCAAGATTATTATTACTTAGTGCGATAAAGGCAATAGATGGATTGTCACTAACAATGTTTTCCAGGAGGTTAATATTTGATATTTGGTTATTTGCTAAATCAACATAATGAATATTTTTATTTTCCTTTAAAGCCGGTGCCAAAATTTCTAAATCCTTATCACCAATTGTTGCGCCTTTTAAATCAAGGCTTGAAATTGATTGATGATTTTTAATCGCCTCAGCTATAATGCCTAAGGAGCCATTCTCAAATTTGCAATCAGATAAATCAAGAGTAGTTAAATTTTGAGATTTATCTATCACTATTGCCAATTGTTCAGCTTGCTCTATCCCTATTATAGTTTGTGATGATTTTAATTGCCTAGGTGCATGAAATTTTAAAGATTTGATTACATTTGCATCATCACCTTTAAAATCAATTACATTATCATCTGATAACATAAGGCTTGAAATTGATTTACTTTCCTTAATGTAATCAATTATAGTTTTCATCGCGTCTTTATCGACCGTAGAGCCAGATAAATTAATAGTGGTTATTGGATTATTGTCGCTGATAAATTTAACTAATTCATTCGCCGATTCTTGATTTATGAGTTTGTTTCTTTGCTCATTTTTAACCGTTATTCTTTTATCGAATTTCATAAAATCATCTAATGTGGCAATTACACGCTCATTAGCTGGAGATAAAGCGAGGTCACTTTTATCTTTTTGGTCATCAAAAGAGGGTGGCATCAAAACTGATCTTTCTGGCGGTAAAAAAGATTTCTTTTTACTTCTAAATGGTAATTCTGAGGAAGTTGGGGCGTTATGTGGCTCAAACCTAATTTTTATTTCATGTGTTTCAAAGATCGCTGTGGTTTTGTCATCAATCTCACATTGAAATAAATCAAGAGTATTTTTTTCATATGCAGTTACAATTTCTGTTATCATTGGCGCTGATTTTTCATCTATTTTACCTCCTCTTACTTCAATATTTACCAATTTTTGATTATCACGTTGGAAAATAATTCTTTGATCTTGTGGTAAAAATAAAGTTTTAATTGCATCAAGGTGCCCGATAGTCTGGCCTAAATAAACTACATCTTCAATTTCACATTTAGATAAATCAAAATCAGGAATATCAAAAAAGCTTGGAGCCATTGCCCTTAAGAAAGATGCTTGCTCCATTTTCATATCACCTTCTATTTTAAGAGTCATGACGCGATTGTTGGAATCGCGCTGAAAAGTAATTTGCTGATTTGGCAATATAAGATCTGTAATTGAACTCCTCTTACTTGAACTTCCCTTTGTGTTTGATGCTAAATGCTGATAGTTTATACTATCGATCTTGCAGTCAGATAGGTCAAGGGTGGTTACTGATGTCAGGTCTTTTGTGATTTTGTCCAATTTAGGTAAAATTTCACAATTATCATCAAGCCCAATTTCTCCCTTCAGCTTAATAGTTTTTACTTTGGATTTATCTGCGATTGACTCAATAGCTACTTCTATAGCTCTAAACAATTCAATCGTATTTTGACGATTTGTTTCTTTTTCTTCTTCACCAATATCAATAATAATTTCTGATACATCTATAGCTTTTAATTGTTCAACATCTGCAAGGTTACTTATAATTACAGGCATAATTTTAAAAAAATTAATTTAAAAAAAATCTAATTCTTTAAAATATCCAGAATCGACGTTAATTTGCTACTAAATCTTTTTGAGTAAGGAATAAAAATAATGAGATGATAAAAATTGGAGCGGGTGAAGGGGTTCGAACCCTCGACCCCAACCTTGGCAAGGTTGTG
>CAZUPN010000036.1:0-15022 GCA_964622015.1 uncultured Rhizobiaceae bacterium
CCACTGATCAGAGCCGCCAAATTGCAAGATGCAATTATATTTTTGATGTAAAATATAAAAATCATAGGCTTGCAAAATCATGTAATTAAATTCAAGAAAGCTAAAATTTTGTTCACGATCAAGCCTTAATTTTACTGAGTCAAAACTCATCATGCGATTGACCGAAAAATGACGCCCGATATCACGCAAGAAATCAATATAATTAAGCCCTGACAACCAATCATTATTATTAGCGATAATTGCAGCATTGCCAGTTGAATTAAAATCTATAAATTTGCTTAAGGTATTTTTAATGCCAATTAAATTTTGATTAATTTCTTCATCTGATAAAATTTTTCTTGCTTCATCTTTACCGGTTGGATCGCCGATTTTAGTAGTGCCGCCACCAAGTAAAGCTATCGGTTTATGGCCGTATTTTTGCATGATTCTAAGCATCATAATTTGAATCAAGCTACCGGCATGCAAGGATTTGGCAGTGCAGTCAAAGCCAACATAGGCAGTGATCTTTTTAGTTGCAAGTATTTGATCTAACTCTTGTAAATGAGTAATTTGAGAGATGAAGCCACGCCAGCTCAGCTCTTGTAAAAATTGTGATTTAAAATTCATGTTTAAAAATTAGTTTTTGCTGTTATAATTGATTTTTGAAGAGCAGATATCACTTAAATATTATTTCAATTAAAAATAAATTCATCAATTAATTTATGGAAATTAAGCAAAAACAGCAGCTTACCTCATCTTGGTTTAAAAATTTGCGTGATCAAATTATAGCTGAATTTGAAAAAATTGAAGAAGAGTATTTTTTGGTAGCAAGAAAAAAAGAATTTAAGCTTAATTATCAAGAGCCCGCTAAATTTGCTAAAAAATTATGGCAGCGCCAAGATGCAGAGGTTGCTGATGGTGGCGGTGGCGAGATGTCAGTGATGAAGGGTAATGTCTTTGAAAAAGTTGGGGTTAATATTTCTACTGTTTATGGTAAATTTAGCGAGGAATTTCGTCGTCAAATTCCAGGAGCTGAACAAAATCCAGATTTTTTTGCTACCGGAATTTCTTTAGTTGCCCACATGAAATCGCCTTTGGTGCCAGCAATTCACATGAATAATAGATTTATCAATACCACTAAGGAATGGTTTGGTGGTGGCGCTGATTTAAATCCGATGTTTGAAAATGATCTTGATACCAAGGATTTTCATCAAGCTTTGGAAGATGCCTGCAATAAACACAATCCAGACTATTACCTAAAATTTAAACAGGAATGTGATGAATATTTTTTTATTAAACATCGCGGCGAGCCAAGGGGAGTAGGAGGGATATTCTTTGATTATTTAAATAATGATAATTTTGAAGCTGATTTTTTATTTGTTAAAGATATCGGGCTAGCTTTTTTAAAAATTTTCCCTATTCTGGTAAGAAGACATATGTATCAGCCATGGAATGAAGAGCAGCGTCATCGTCAATTAGTAAAGCGTGGCCGCTATACTGAGTTTAACTTAGTCTATGATCGCGGCACTAAATTCGGGCTGATGACAAATGGTAATGCTGATGCGATCTTAATGTCGCTACCGCCAATTGCTATATGGGAATAGGAAACTTCCCCCCTCCCGATAGTGGGAAGGCCAAATATTAAATAAGGAAAAAGTTAAATTTATAAATAATTATTATTAAATCATGCAAAAGCTAGAAAAAATTTGCGAAGGTAAGGCCAAAATCTTATATCACACTGACGATCCAACAATCTTGATTCAACATTTTAAAGATAGCGCTACCGCTTTTAATAATGTAAAAAAAGCTACTATTATTGATAAGGGAATTTTGAATAATTATATCTGTGAGGCGATTATGAATGAGTTGATCAGGCATGATATTCCTACTCATTTTATTAAAAGAATCAATGATCGTGAGCAATTGATAAAAAAAGTTACTATTATTCCACTGGAAGCGATAGTCAGAAATATTACCGCCGGAAATTTAGCTAAAAGACTTGGGCTTGAAGAGGGGATTAAATTAATAGAGCCGATTTTTGAGATTTATTATAAAAAAGATGAGCTTAATGATCCGCTTTTAAATAGCGATCATGCAATTAAGGTTTTAAAATTAGTAACTAAGCAACAATTAGAAATAGTTAAAAATTACGCCCTAAAAATTAATCATATTTTAACTGATTTTTTTGCTAAAATCGGCATTAATTTAATTGATTTTAAGCTTGAATTTGGCTTTGATGAAAAAGGCCAAATCATATTGGCTGATGAAGTTAGTCCTGATGGTTGCAGGCTTTGGGATCAAAAAACACTTAAAAAATTAGACAAGGATATTTTTCGCCGCGACCTTGGAGATTTGGTTGGTGCTTATATTGAGGTTGCAAACCGGCTTAAGATTGAATTGCCAGATCACTTAATCAATAAACAAAGTAAATAATTAAAAAATGAAAGTTAGAATTTATATAACCTTAAAAAAAGCAGTTCTTGATACTCAAGGTAAGGCAATTGAAAATTCTTTAGTAAAAAATCTTGGATTTTCACAAATTTCTGCAGTAAGACAAGGTAAATTAGTGGAGATGGACATTAACGAAACTGATGATAAAAAAATTGCTGAAATTATCGATCAATTATGTGATAAGGTTTTGGTTAATAAAGTTATTGAAACTTATACATTTGAGGTAGTTAAATGAAATCGGCATTAATTGTATTTCCGGGCTCAAATTGCGAACGTGATGCTTACACTGCCTTAGAAAAAATTGGCGCTAAATGCCAAAAAATCTGGCACCAAGAAACTTCGCTTGAAAATGATCTTGATTTAATAGTGGTTCCTGGCGGCTTTTCATATGGTGATTATCTAAGAAGTGGCGCCATGGCATCAATTTCACCAATTATGTCTGAAATAAAAAGACTTGCCAACAAAGGAGTAAAAATTTTAGGAATTTGCAATGGTTTTCAAATTTTAACCGAAGCTGGGCTACTTGACGGGGTTTTAATGCGTAATAAAAAATCTAAATTTATTTGTCGCGATGTATTTTTAAGGGTTGAAAATAATGATACTGCTTTTACTAAAAATTATGAGCAAAAACAAGTTATAAAAATTCCAATTGCTCATATGGATGGCAATTATTTTGCTGATCCTGAAACTCTAAGAAAATTACAAGATAATAATAATATTGCCTTTAGTTATGTAAATGCTGAAGGCCATCTAACTGATGAAGATAGTCCAAATGGCTCATCAATTAATATCGCCGGAATTTTTAATGATCAAAAAAATATTCTTGGAATGATGCCGCATCCAGAAAGAGCAATTGACATTAACAATGGCGGAACTGACGGCTTAGCGCTTTTTGAATCATTATTAAGGTAAAATATTTATGAAAAGCCAAAGACAATTACAAATGGGACAGCTAATAAAAAAGCATATCTCAGAGATTTTTTTACGCGAAGATTTGCTTTCAATTCCTGGTTCCTTTATAACCATAATCGAAGCTGATGTCAGCCCCGATCTAAAAATGACAAAAATTTTTATCAATATTTTTGGCACCAACGAAACTAAAAAAATTATCACCAAGCTAAATTCAATGTCTGGCTATTTCCGCCATAAATTATCTTCACTAATCACTAGCAGAAACGTCCCAGCAATTACCTTCATCTTAGACGATACCTCCAAAAAAGCCTCTGCAATCGAGGCGCTAATAGCAAGTGAAGCAAAAAAATTTGTTTAGCTTAAAATTTAGAAGGAAAGATTTTAGGCATAGCAATATCTTATGAAGAAGTCATTTTAAGAACAGCTCGTAAAAACCGGCATAATTAAAAAAATGGGGGGATAAAAAGGTCATTTTACCCCCCCAATGTAGATGCGCCTGCTCCTAACTGTTTTGCGCAATTGAGATCGTGGCCTGTCGGTAATCTATCTTCTAATAATTACCTTTTAGTGAAATAAGCGCATTTGGATAGAAATATTCAAGAAACTTTCTGATATTATTTAATAACTCCTTCTACCATCAATAATGATACTTAAAATGCGGTAATTAGCTGCTTTAAGGCCCAGAATTCCTTCTCTAAAGTCCTTTTACTGATTTGGTTTTAACTTCTTTAAAATAAACAATCTTTTTACAATCATGAAATACTAAGCAACCGTATTTCCTGCCAAAGAAAATGGCGTCGACTAGGAGGTTTATTGGTTTAGCCACTCTTTCTTGCGGGCCTTCAAAGACATCTATTTTATCAAATTCTTTGATTAGCTTTGGGTAAGAGATGTTTAGATTTAAACAAAGTTCCTGAGATTATTCTTCTACTTAAAAGCCATTGCTGATAGGCTTTAAGATGGTTTTTTTGATGATTACCTTTTAAGAGCCCATTTATTAACCGCAATTTTTACAAATATAAGATTGTTTATTTCTTTTTTTACCGTTTTTTTGAACAGAAATTTTCCTGCATTTTGGGACCGGTTTTTTATTCATGTTTTTTAGTTGTATTTTGGATTTTTCTATTTTTGAAAAATAGAAAAATCTTATGAGATCAATATTTGTATGGGCAAAATGACCTTTTTATCCCTCATTTTTTTAATTATGCCCATTCCCGCGACAAGATCTTCATTCCTGGGGCGCTAGATTAATAGACTCTTTTTTTTGGAGGAAAAGCTTGCACTTGGTTACTTAGTGGCTTTAATACCACTTTGCGGTAATCAATTTTGCTATTGGCTTTGTCATCAAGCCAAATAATTGTGTGCTTCATCCAATTTTGATCATCGCGATCTTGATAATCATCTCTTGCATGAGCACCGCGGCTTTCTTTACGGTTTAAGGCAGAATCAATAGTTACTACCGCTTGCGATCTTAGATTATCAAGCTCTAAGGCCTCAATTAAATCGCTGTTCCATACTAGGCCACGATCTTTGATTGCCAAATCTTCAAAACTGTTAAAAACTTCAAGCATTTTTTCTTTGCCTTTTTTCATTAGCTCTTCATTTCTAAATACCGCCGCGTGAGATTGCATGGTTTTTTGCATGTCGAGTCTAATTTTAGCAGCGCCTAATTTGCCATTGGCATTTCTGATTTTATCAAGCCTGGCAATTGACGCTTCACCAGCATTTTGTGGTAATGGCTGATGTGGGCTATTAGGAGCAGTAATTTCGGCAGCTCTAATTGCTGCTGCACGACCAAATACCACTAAATCAAGCAAGGAATTTGACCCTAAGCGATTAGCGCCATGAACCGAAACGCAGGCCGCTTCGCCAATTGCCATTAAGCCCGGCACTATTTCAGTCTGGCCATTTTTAATAGTAATGGCCTCACCCTTATAATTAGTTGGAATACCGCCCATATTATAATGAACAGTCGGTAATACCGGAATCGGCTCCTTAGTGACATCAACCCCGGCAAAAATTTTAGCAGTTTCAGAAATTCCTGGTAATCTTTGGTGAAGAATTTTTGGATCTAAATGATTTAAATGCAAATAAATATGATCTTTATTTGGCCCCACGCCGCGTCCAGCTAAAATTTCCATAGTCATTGATCTTGAAACCACATCGCGACTAGCTAAATCTTTAGCATGCGGCGCATATCTTTCCATAAATCTTTCACCGGCAGAATTAACTAAATATCCACCCTCACCTCTTGCTCCTTCAGTAATTAAACAGCCTGAACCATAAACGCCGGTTGGATGAAATTGTACAAATTCCATATCTTGTAATGGCAATCCCGCTCTAAGCACCATCGCATTGCCGTCCCCTGTACAAGTATGAGCTGAGGTGGCAGAAAAATAAGCACGACCATAGCCGCCAGTTGCAAGCACTACATTATGAGCTTTAAAACGATGCAAGGTGCCATCAACCATTGATAAAGCCATTACTCCACGACAAACACCGTCAATAAAAATTAAATCTAGGGCAAAATATTCAACAAAAAATTTAGCATCATGTTTTAAAGATTGCTGATAAAGAGTATGCAAAATTGCATGTCCGGTACGATCAGCGGCGGCGCAAGTTCTCTCTGCTGGCCCACCTTCGCCATATTCTTTGGTCATGCCACCAAAAGGACGCTGATAAATTTTTCCCTCTTTAGTACGAGAAAATGGCACCCCATAATGCTCAAGCTCCAATATTGCAGCAGGGGCTTCAGAGCACATATATTCAATTGCATCCTGATCACCAAGCCAATCTGAACCTTTTACCGTATCATACATATGCCAGCGCCAATCATCTTGTCCCATATTTCCAAGCGCCGCTGATATACCACCTTGCGCTGCCACCGTATGAGAACGGGTTGGAAAAACTTTGGTAATGCAAGCAGTTGCAAGCCCTTTTTCAGCCATGCCAAAAGTAGCTCTAAGCCCGGCGCCGCCAGCACCAACAACAATTACGTCAAATTCGTGATCAGTAATATTATAATTAGCAATTTTATTTTCAGTCATTGTTAGTTTATTAATTTAAAGTAATTGCGTATTTTTTTGATAAATATTGGTTAATATCCGCCGCCTCTGATTATTTAATCATCCGATTAAAAAACATTACCTTCGAAATTGAGCCATCAAAAAAATAATTATTATATGGCGCTGAGCCGATACTAACCATAGCAGGGCTATTGGAAAATATAACCGATGGCAGATTATTTAAGCCATTAACCTCATATTGCGGCTGATTTAATGACATTGCCTGAGTAACATTGGTTGAGTTTTTGGTTAAATTTTGTGCGGTTTTAATTTTTGATTGCCTGATCAATCTTGATCCTTGGGTTACACCGGCAATTAAAATACCTATTAGCAAAACTACAATTGAAAGCTCAATCAAAGAAAAAGCTAATTTTTCATTTTTGATCATAAATTTATTTAAAAAATTATCCAATTAAGTGCAGTCTAATGATTGCTAGAATTGCAGCAACCGCAGTGGTAATTGAAAGAAAATTGGTTAGCATGATATAAAAATGACGCTTGATTTTGCAGCTAATATAATCCTCAATTATTACTTTCATGCCGATACTGCCATGATATAAGGAGGTCGCTATGAATAAGATTCCCATAAAAGCATTCATCGGGTAAGCAAAAAATACCGGCATATAATCTTGCGGGTCTTGAATTATCTGGCTAAGTGACAATACCAGCCAAATTGTCAATGGAATTAGGGCAATTGCTGAAATTTTTTGCATCAGCCAGTGATGGGCGCCGGTCTTAGTAGCTGGAGATATTTTTATTGGTAAATTTTTAGTATCTTTATACATCGATATTACTAGTTAAATGAATTAAAATAGATAAAAAAGCCGATGGTAAATATTGTCATTAATATTGAGAAAATTATGACCAATATGCCATTTCTGTTGGCAATTTCTTTATCAAAACCCTTGCCAATATCCCAAAATAAATGCCTGATACCGTTAAGAAAATGGTAGTAAAGAGCAAATATTGCCAAGATCAGAACAATATATAAAAGATAGCTGAGGATACTCATTAAAATACAGTCACGGCTTATCTGCTCACCACCAACATTGATTTGATAGGCGTAATATACAATATACCAGGCAATTGCAACCACCGCAAAATAAAGCATCGCCCCGGTAAGGCGATGAGCTATTGAGGTAATTGAAGAAATTTGCAGTTTGTATATTTGTAAATGAGGGGAAAGCGGCTTTTTTCTTTCAGACATATTATTTTTAAAATAGATAAATTCTTTAAAAAAACTACAGATTGGGATTTTATAAAATCTTTTATCTCTTTTTACAAGGAATTAATTAAATTTCTTGGTAAGAGAATTAATTGCGTCCTGCAAGATTAGACTTGCCGCGATATCATCATAATATTTTTTGTTTTTAGATTTAACATTAAGATCGCAAAGATTTATTTCTCTGGCAGCAAAACTAGTAAGCCTTTCATCAAAGAATGAAATTTTTACATCGATTAAAAATTGATCTAAGAGATTAGTAAATTTTTTGACAAAAACAGTCATTTCATTTTCACTTTCATCGATATTAATTGGCAGCCCGACAATTAAAGCGCAAATTTGATTTTTAGCAATTAAATCCCTGATGATTACAAAATCTTCCTGGTTACTTTTGCGGTTAATTATTTGTTTTGGATTAGCAATTATCCTTAAAGCATCGCTAATTGCCACCCCGATTCTTTTAGTGCCAATGTCAAGCGCAAGTAATCGCCCATTATCGCTAATTTCTTGACTTAATTCTTCGATGTTTTTATATATCATGACTCTTTATTATGCTGACTTACGAAATTCCTTTCTTTGCCTTGTCACTAGCACCGTAGGCCGCAATCCATCAATCAACAGCTGCGCTGCTGCAAGATGGATTGCGGCCTACGGTGCTAGTGACAAAGAGGGGCTGTGAGGGGATAGATCATTTATATTTAGAACAAAATAACTAAAATTCAATTAAATTATGACCAGAATTACTACCGCTGATATTAAGAAAATTGCTTCACTTGCCAAGATTGAACTAGCAGACGATAAAAAAGAAGGCCTAATTGATCAATTAAGTAAAATTATTGCCTGGGTAGAAACTTTAAACGAAGTTAATACCGATAAAATTGAGCCTTTGAATAATGTTCATAATATGGCGCTCAAATTACATGAGGATAAGATCTTGCAAGAAAATCAGCTTGAGGAAATCCTTGCCAATGCAAAGGCCAAATATAATTATTACACCGTTCCAAAAGTTATTGAATAATTATTTTTGCTTTAATTAAAGTGCAGCAACTCAGCTTTGAATTTCCAACGCAATTAGAAAAAAATCCTTATTTAAGGCAAGATTTTATTTTATCATTTGAAAATAAAGCCGCTTTTGATTCTTTGGATAAATTTTTTAGCCAAAAAAATTTTGATAAATTATTTTTAAACTCACTTTTACTTAGCGGCGACCACTATTCGGGCAAAACTCATTTATTAAATATTTTTTATAATCAAAATAAAAAAGTTAGCAATTTTATTAACCAAAACGATTTGAGCTGCGTTAATTTAAATAATTTCTTTTACCCAAATCATTTTTATATTTTAGAAGATATTGAAACTATTGATAATCAGGAATTGCTGTTTCATATAATCAATTGCGCCCTAGAAAAATCATCATTTTTGATTTTAAGCAGCAGAAATGAGGCGATGGATTTGAAATTTGCAATTAATGATTTAAATTCAAGAATCAAAAACATACCAAACCTGGTAATTAAATCTCCAGGCAAGGATCTGATTAGAATTTTACTAATTAAAAATTTTGCTAAAAAACAATTAATTGTTGATGATAAAATTATTGAGCTAATCATAAGCAACATTCCTGAAAGTTATGCGGCAATATATAGCATTGTCAAAATCATTGAATTTTACTGCCAGGAAAATCATCAAAAGCCAACATTATCGCTGGTTAGTAGGCTAATTAAAAATATTTCTTAAAAAACATGGAAAATAAAAAAACAGACCGCTTTGAATTTATTAAAACCCTAATTGCAGCAGTAATTTGCGCCACCATAATCAGATCATTTTTTTACGAGCCTTTTCATATACCGTCAAGCTCAATGTATCCAAGCTTGGTGATTGGAGATTATATTTTCGTTTCTAAATTTTCTTATGGCTATAGTCGCTATTCTTTTCCATTTGGCATCAAATTATTTTCTGGCAGAATCTTTGAAACCGCACCAAAAAGAGGCGATGTGGTAGTATTTCGCTCGCCAATTGAAGAATCGCGAAATAATGGCAAAGAATATTTAGTTAAAAGAATAATGGGATTACCAGGAGATCAAATTCAAGTTATTAATGGCGAAGTTTATATCAATGATCAAAAAGTAAAAAAGGAATATATTGCAGATTTTTATGATCAAGACGCTGCCTTACCACGAATAGATCAAATCAAGGAATTTAGCGAAGAATTGCCAGAGGGTAAAATAATCAAAGTTTTGGATCAAATTGATGATTTACCACAAGATAATACCGGTATTTACCAGGTCCCAGAGGATCATTATTTTATGATGGGCGATAATCGCGACAATTCAGCTGACAGCCGCTTCTTAACTCAGATGGGTTATGTGCCAAAAGAAAATATTATCGGCAAAGCCACGATAATTTTCTTTTCTGCCAAAGATTCATTGTTAAAATTTTGGAACTGGCCATCATCAATTCGTTTTAATCGAATTTTTAAACATGTAGATTAATTTTAAGCTTATTTATGGATCACAATTTAAATCAAGATAATTGGCAAGATTTTTACCGCAAAATCGATTACCAATTTAATAATCAAAAATTATTTGAAGAAGCAATCACTCACCCCAGCCTCTCCAAAGAAATAAAGGGCGAAATTAATTATGAGAGGCTGGAATTTTTAGGTGATAAAATATTATCAATGGTAATTGCCGAATTTTTAATCGCAAAATATCAAAGTGAGGATGAGGGGGAAATATCCAAAAGACATGCTTATTTGGTCTCAGGTGAATTATTGGCAATGATTGCCAGCGAAATTGGCATTGAAGAAGTTTTAAGAATCAGTAAGGGCGAAAATCTAATTGGCGGTAAAAATAATAAGAAAAATTTAGAAAATGCCTTGGAGGCCTTAATTGGCGCCATTTATCTTGATTCAGATTACCAGCAGGTAAAAAAATTTATTTTAAAATTCTGGGATCGGGCCCTTGATGCTAATTTTAAAACCCCTCAAGATTCAGTGTCGTATCTACAAGAATTAGTCCAGGAAAAATCTAAAGAACTGCCAATTTATGAAATCACCAGATCCGGTGGCACTGAGCACTCACCATTATTTAACGCTACTTTAAAAATCAACTTTCTAAAACTAGAATTTCAAGCCCCCGGCAAATCAAAAAAAGAAGCCCAAAAAAATGTTGCTAAAATCGCGTTAGAAAAATTGCAAAATGATCTTAATTAAAACCCTACAACAACCCAGCCCGCAAACAATCATGAATATGTAGCACCCCAATTATCTTTGAGTTGGTAGCGCTTGATTCGACCACAAAAAGATTAGTAATCGATTTTTTATTCATCAAAGCAATTGCTTCAACTGCTAACATTTCGGGGTCGATAGTAATTGGATTTTTGGTCATCACTTCAGCAATTCTTTGTTCAAAAAAATTGTTATTAATATGCCTTCTTAAATCGCCATCGGTGATAATACCAATCAAATTATTATTATCGTCAATAATTGCCGCACAGCCTAGATGCTTTGAAGTCATTTCAATTAAGGCTTCAGACATTGATTTTTGATGATTAATAATTGGAATTTTTTCATCAATACGCATCAGATCTTTTACCTTAAGGAAGGCAGAACCTAGCTTGCCCCCGGGGTGAAGTATGCCAAAATCACTTTCGCTAAACCTTTTGGCAGTAATAAGACTGGCAGCAATTGCATCCCCTAAGGCGATCATCATGGTGGTTGAGGTGGTTGGGGCTTGGAGGTAATTAGCTTCAGGAATTTCTGGCAAAATTAAAGCTATATCAGCAATTCTTGCTAATTCTGATTCAAGTCGGCGAATCATGCAAATCAAAGGAATATTAAAGCGTTTACAATAATAAGTTATGTCCTGCAATTCTTTGGTTTCGCCAGAATTTGATAATAATATCACTACATCATCAACAGTAATCATGCCCAAATCACCATGACTTGCTTCTGCAGGGTGAATGAAAAAGGCCGGAGTGCCGGTTGAAGATAGGGTGGCGGCAATTTTATTAGCAATATGGCCACTTTTACCCATGCCGCTTAAAATAACCCTACCCTTGCTATTTAAAATTAAATCTATTGCTTTAACATAATTTTGATCAAAAAAATTAAGCAATGAATTAAGCCCCTCAATTTCAATCTTGATGGTATTAATTGCCGATTCAATATATAATTTTTTATCAGTCATTTTGGTCTTAATTTAAGTAAATATTAATAAGTAAATTTTAAACAATAGTTTATGAATAACAATTCAGAAATATCAAGTAAAATTCTAACCGATCAGGAAATTTTAGCAGAATTTAAACAAGCAGATGCAGTCTTAAATGGCCATTTTATTTTATCTTCCGGACTTCACAGTAATACCTACATACAATGCGCAAGGGCCTTAATGAACCCAGCAAGAGCCAAAAAATTATGCAGCAATTTAGCCAAAAAAATTATCAGCAAATTGGGGCCTAATTTTGCCGATATTATCGTTGCGCCAGCAATGGGAGGGGTTGTAGTTGGCTATGAGATGGGTTGCCAGCTCAATTTAGATACAATTTTTTGTGAAAGAGTTAATTGCAAATTTTGTCTAAGAAGAGGGTTTATGCTTGATAAGAATTTACGAGTTTTGGTAGTTGAGGATGTTATCACTACTGGCAAATCATCGCTTGAAACCTTTGCTTTACTTAAAGAATATGGCGCCAAAATAGTTGCTGAGGCCTGCCTGATTAACCGCAGCGATCCTAGTGAAGATATCGAAAAAATTTTAGGAGTACCGGTTATTTCTTTAACTAGAATTGAAGTTAAAAATTTTGATGCTAATAATGTACCAGCAGAGCTAGAAAAAATTCCAGCAATCAAACCAGGTAGTAGATTTATTAAATAATAAAATTAACAAATATATGAAAAATAAAAATACCGTTAAAGCTCTAGAATCGTTATTGGCAAATAGCTATGCGCTTTATCTAAAAACTCAGAATTATCATTGGAATATTAGGGGCAAAGAATTTAAAAGCTTACATGAATTATTTGGCTCTCAATATCAAGAATTGGCTGATGCAATTGATGAAATTGCTGAAAGAATCAGAGCTCTGGATTCATTAGTTGCTGCCAATTTTAAAGTTTTTGATCAAGCTGCAAAAATAAAAGATGGCAATCAAAATGCTAGCTGCCAAGTAATGTTAAAAGAATTATATGATGACAATAAATCTGTAGCAGAAATTGCTAATTTAGCACTTAAGGCGGCTCAAAAAGAAGGCGATGAAGTAACTGCGCAGATAATGATTGGTAGAATTCAAACTCATGATAAAAATGCCTGGATGTTAAAAAGCAGCTTAATATAAACCAATTTATTACCCAATTTATCTTTATGAATAAAAAAATATTTTTAACTATCAGTCTTTTACTTTTTATCTCTAGCAAAGCTAATTCATACGCCCTTTCTTTATCGCAATATTTAGAAAATGTAAAAAATCAAAATGCCGGTTATAATTCTGCTAAAACTCAGTTTACCGCATCAAACTTACTACAAAATGAATCCAAATTATATACTGCTCCCAATTTTTTTATTGATGCCAGTAAAGATTATCTAAGACAGGATCAAATTTTATCAACTTCTAAATATAATCTTGCTACTCAAATCTATTCATTTGGAATTTCTAAGACCTCTAACTTAGGCATTGAGACTAAATTATCTTATGAAATTGACCGATATTCCTATAATCCAGGCAGTGATAGCTTGCTTTCTGAATATAAAACCACTCCCAAAATTGAATTATTAATCCCTTTATGGCAAGGCTTTGGCGGCGCTTTGATTAAATCTCAAAAAGAGGTAAGTTTTTATGATCATGAATATAAAAAATTGGACGCTCTGAATAATTTAGCTAAATCTTTAATAATAGCTGAAAAAGCATATTGGAAGTTAGTTGCCGCCAGAAAAATTGTTACAATAGAAAATGAAAATTTAAAACAGGCAAAAGATATTTTAAATTACGAAACCAAGCGCCTAAAAATGAATCTTGCTGAAAAATCAGATGTTTTACAGGCCAAAGCCTCATATTTAGAAAGCAAATCACAATTAGAATTAGCAAAAAATAATGAAATTTTGGCAGCTACTAATTTTAACCAACAATTAAATATCGATAGTAATCAAGTCGATGACGGGCTTGATGATATTTATTTTAATTTTTTAACCAAAATAACAATAGCCGATAAAAAATTAAATGAACGTTATGACGTTATAGCAGCAAATGCCGCCATGAAATCCGCAATTGCTGCCGCCAAAATTACTGAAGAAAATAACCGCCCTACTCTAAATTTAATTGGTAGCTATAATTTTAACGGCATTGAAAAAAATTCTCAAAAAGCAATGTCCAGATCGCTTGCCGGCAGCGGCAAAGAAGCGCTAATTGGTCTAAAATTTTCATTACCCTTATATTTTGATACTCAAAATCAGGTAAGGCAAGGAGCGAGATTAAGCGCATCAGCCGCTAAAATCGACTATCAACAAAAATTATCAATTGCTCAAAATGATTGGCAAAATCTGCTACAAAATTTAAATTATCAAAAACAAAATCTTAAACTTTTAAAAGAAATTGAACTAGCACAAAAATTAAAATTAGAAAATGAACAAAAGCTTTTAAAGCAAGGCAGAACTACCACTTACCAAATTTTAATTTTTAAACAAAATTACAATCAAGCAGAGCGTGACACTATAAATAATGCTTATGAAATTTTATCACTAATTGCCGATCAAAAGCTTTATCATGATGTTAATTTGACGAAATGAGTCCCAACCCTCCATTCCCGCTCTCCCGCAAGGGGAGAGGGGGTAAAATAAATGCTAATAAATTTTGTGAATAAAGTTTTTCAAGATACAATCAAGCTGCAAAGAATAGCCTCGGATCCACAAAATTCGGCTTGGGTTTTTGCGTCGGCCGGATCAGGGAAAACTAAAATATTAGTTAGTCGGGTTTTAAGATTATTACTATCCGGAGTAGCTCCAAGCAAGATTTTATGCCTTACTTATACTAAAATCGCTGCAAATGAGATGCAAAATCGCATCTATCAGGAATTATCAAAATGGTTATTACTTTCTGAAAATGATCTAATTAAAGAATTGACCGATCTTAGTGGCAATGCCCCAACTTCAAAAGAATTAAATGTAGCAAAAATTTTACTGGTAAAAATTCTTGACTGTGAATCGGCGCTTAAAGTTCAGACTATACATTCTTTTTGCCAGGATTTAATGAAGGCCTTTCCTTTTGAATCAAAAATCAAACCTAATTTCAAAATAATTGATGAGGGGCAGGAAAAATTATTACTGATTAAGGCCAGAAAAAATATTTTGAATCAGGCGCTTAATAATCAAAATCTGCAATCAATCATCAGTTCAATTAGTTCAAGACT
>CAZUPN010000037.1:0-14894 GCA_964622015.1 uncultured Rhizobiaceae bacterium
TAGCGCCAAAGAAATTGCTTTTGATTTTGAAAAAATTATCGCCCGCTCAAGACAAGTCTCTAAAAAATTAAGCGGCGGCATTGCTGCTTTGCTTAAAAAAAATAAAATTACCGTAATTGATGGCTTTGCCAGCTTTGTTAGTAAAAATAAAATTGCGATAGCCAAAGATAATAAATTACTATCTGAAATTAAAGCCTCTTACGTAATTATTGCAACCGGAGCCAGAGCCAGAGTGATTAAAGATATGGAGCCTGATGGTGAATTTATCTGGTCTTATAAAGAAGCGATGGTTCCAAAATCGCTGCCAAAATCATTATTGGTAGTTGGCAGTGGCGCCATTGGAGTTGAGTTTGCTTCATTTTATAAAAATATGGGGTCAGAAGTGACTTTAATTGAAAGTCAGCCAAATATTTTACCAGTTGAAGATAAGGAAATTTCAAAATTAGCACATAAATCTTTTGAAAAACAGGGCATGAAAATTCATGTCGGTGCTAATTTAAAATCAATCATTAAGGATAAAAATCAAGTAAAAGCCAATATTGAAATTAACGCTAAAATTACTGAATTAAGGGCCGAAAAAGTGATTATGGCAGTTGGAATTGTCGCCAACTGCGAAAACTTAAATTTGCAAAAAACTGCAGTCAAATTAGATCAGGGCAGAATTTTAACCAATCAATTTTTAGAAACCAATGATAGCGGAATTTTTGCCATTGGTGATGTGGCCGGAGCCCCTTGGCTTGCTCACAAAGCCTCTCATGAGGGCGTAATTGCCGCTGAAGTGATTGCCGCTAAAATGGGCAAGTATGATTTGAAAAAAATTCACGCAATCAAAAAACAAAATATCCCAGGCTGTACTTACTGCATGCCGCAAATCGCTTCAGTTGGGCTGACTGAAGAAAAAGCGCTCGCTTGGGGTCATAAAATTAAAATCGGTAGATTCCCTTACGCTGCAAATGGTAAAGCAATTGCAATTGGTGAAAATGAAGGTTTGGTCAAAGTAATTTTTGATGAAAAAACCGGAGAATTGCTTGGAGCTCATATTATTGGAACTGAGGCAACCGAAATGATTCAAGGCTATGTTATTGGTAAACAAGCCGAATTAACCGAACAGGATTTTATCGATACTATATTTGCGCACCCAACATTGTCAGAAATGATGCATGAAGCGGTATTAGATGCTTTTGGCAAAGTTATACATTATTAGCAAAAATTTTAGAAAAATTATTTGACATTTGATTTGCTAATCATTAACTTTTGGCAGTGTTATCTTTGATTTGATTGCCACTAAACCGGCAACTCAAATTACAAGATACGAGTTTTGGCTGACTTTTATATCGGTTATACTTTGAACTACCAGCTTTTAGACTTTGTTTTCCAGCTTTTAGATCATGATTTGTCTGTCAAAGATGGCATTTTTAAGTATAATCGACGTAAGAATTAGCTAATTTCCCTCTAAATTAATTAAAAATTGGTTTTTAAAACTATGAAAAAATTATCAGCTCTATTAGCAGTAGCTTCTATGTTATTTGCTGTTCAAGCCAACGCCGAAGTTGCTAAAACTGAAGCTAAAGCTACTAAAGAAACTAAAGTTGTAGAAGCTCCTAAAGAAGCTCCTAAAGCTGAAGTTAAAGCTGAAACTAAAGCAGTTAAAGCTGAAGTTAAAGCAGCTCATCATGCTAAGCACAAAGCTAAAGCAGCAGAAGAAAAGAAGGCAGAAGAAGCTAAATATTAGTTTGTTCTTACTTAATTTCTTAAGTAAAGCCAGGCCAACAATTGTTGGCCTGGTTTTTTATTAAACTTCCTCCATATCTTTTTTAAATCGATATTTCGCCCTATTTTGCTTGCATTTTTTTTTGCAAAAAAATACTTTATGCAGCTTCTAATTTTGTTAGATGTTGTTATTTTGCCGAATTAGCTCAACGGTAGAGCAACCGCCTTGTAAGCGGTAGGTTATCAGTTCAAATCCGATATTCGGCACCATCTTAATTTATCCAAAAGTAGTTCATGAATTTAATTACCTCGCTGTTATTTTCGATTTTACTTAATCTGTGGGGAATTATTATACCAATTCTTTATTCTACTGCCTTTATTACCAAAAATACCAAAATGGCCAATCATGGCGCCAAAATTTGGTCGCAATTTTCTTTATCACTGTTAAAAAAAATCTGTAAAATCGATCATCATATTATCGGTTTAGAAAAATTACCAAAAAATGAGCCTTTTATTGTTGCCTGCAAACATCAATCAGCATGGGAAACCATAGTAATGCATTTGATATTTGATGCCCCGGCTTATTGCTATAAAAAAGAGCTGTTAAAAATACCTTTTTATGGCTGGTATTTAAGGGTTATGACCGGAATTGCCATTGATCGCGAAGGTGGCGTTAAGGCTTTAAAAAACTTAATTACCCAAAGTAAAAAATGCCTAGCAGAAAATCACAATGTTGTTATTTTTCCTCAAGGAACCAGGGTTCCAGTTGGAGCAAATATTGATAAATACCCTTATCTTTCCGGTATTGCTGCACTTTATAATGCTTGCAACGTAAAGATTGTACCCGCCGCACTTAATTCCGGAATGTTTTGGGACCGAGAAAAAATTATTAAGAAACCCGGCATTATCACTTTAGAATTTTTAGAACCAATAGCGCCCGGACTTGCCAAAACAGAATTTATGAATTTACTGGAAGAAAAAATTGAGAGTAGGAGCAATGAATTATGCCGCGAATCAAAGAAAGGTTGATTTAAAAAATATTACTGCTAAGCTCTTTTATCTTCTTGATTGCTGCCTCGCTTACGGCTCCTCGAGAAATTACGGATTCGAGATCTCGTCATTCTCGAGGAGCCGTAAGCGAGGCAGCAATCCAGAGAAGTTTTTAAATAAAACTGGCTCTTTAAAAACTAATCAATTCTAAACAGAAACTTAAAAATTCCAGATGTTACTGATTATAATTTCTTTTATTTTGCTTGCGATATTTAGCGGTTTTTTGAGCAAAAAAATTACCAATGCTAGAATAAATAGCAAGACTTCAGACAATGCAGCAAAAAGAGTCCAATTCAGTTCTTTGGTTAGCCATTATATTTATTGCTTTATTTTATGGTCAATAATTGCCCTAATTGCGATATTTTTTATCCCTTCATTTTCTAAACAATTTATTTTTTACCAGCTATTACTGGTAATTATTGCTTTTACATTATTATTTTTAGCAACAAAATTTTTCTATCAAAAAAAATTTAATGCTAAAAATCACTTGGAAAAATCATTAAAATTAGTTTTATTTTTAACTGCTGGGATTGGAATTGTGGTGACAATTTTAATCATGTTTTCAATCTTATTTGAAGCAATTAAATTTTTTAAATTAGTTAATATCGGTGATTTTTTATTTGGCCTGAGCTGGAATCCACAAATGGCAATTAATGATGGGCAAGAGGTTGGCAATAGTGCCTTTGGGGTTATTCCGGTATTTGTTGGAACTCTATTAATCACGGTAATTGCAATGATAATTGCGATACCTTTTGGAATTATGTCAGCAATTTATTTATCTGAATATGCCAAGCCAAAAATTCGCGATCTTTTAAAGCCAATTATTGAAATTTTAGCCGGAGTACCAACAGTAGTTTATGGCTATTTTGCAGCAATTGCGGTGGCACCATTTTTTAAAAATTTCTTCTCTTATTTTGGCCTTAATATTGCCTCAGAAAGTGCTTTAGCAGCCGGTTTTGTGATGGGAATTATGATCATTCCTTTTATTTTATCCTTAAGCGATGATGCGCTAAATTCAGTACCATCTTCGCTAAAAGATGCCGCTTTGGCACTAGGCAGCACTAAATCAGAAATGATCAAAAAAATTGCATTAAAAACTGCAACTCCGGCAATTATTGGAGCAATTATATTAGCAATCTCTCGGGCCATTGGCGAGACTATGATTGTAGCGATGGCTGCGGGCCTGGTGGCAAAATTGACCATTAACCCCTTTGATGCAGTTACCACCGCAACCGCACAAATTGTCAGTTTACTAGTTGGCGATCAGGAGTTTGGCAGCCCCAAAACCCTAGCCGCCTTTGCTTTGGCGCTAGTTTTATTTATATTAACTCTACTTTTTAATATTATCGCTTTGATAATTTCTAAAAGATATAAGCAAAAATATGGATAGCACTCGTAATAAAAATATTAAACAATTAGTGAGTCTTGGCCTCAAAAAGAGAAATCAATCAGAGGCCAGATTTCGTTGCTATGGCGTTGCTTCAATTGCAATAATTTTGTTGATATTGTCAATTGTTCTTGCTTTGATTTTAGTTCGTGGCTACCCAGCTTTTCTTGCTACTAAAATTGGCTTAGAAATAGATTTAACTAAAGAAAATATCGCGCAAAATTTAGAAATTAACCAGACTCAATTAGACAATCTCAATAATCAGGAAATAGCCAGACAATTAAATTATCGGCAATTAATTAGATCTGCGATAGATAAATTATATGTTGGCGATCATCAAGCAAAATATTATCGCGTCTTTGGTCAAATATCACACTCGCAATTAAAGCATCAAATTATCAGCCATCCCGATTTAATTGGCAAAAGAGCCACTTTTTATCTTTTAGCATCTTCGCAAGTGGATGTTTATTTTAAGCATAAAAATCAGTCTTCCTTAGATGATGATTTAATTTTATTGCTAAAAAAATTACCAATCAGAACTGATTTTAACTGGCAATTTTTTAAACATGCCGATTCAAGAGAAGCTGAAAATGCCGGGATTGTAGCCGGGGTGATAGGGTCATTTTTTACTTCAATAATATTTTTGATTTTTTCTTTTCCAATTGCAGTAATGTCAGCCTTTTATTTGGAAGAATTTGCGCCAAAAAATCGTCTTACTGATATTATTGAGGTCAGCATTAACAACCTTGCCGCCATACCTTCAATAATTTATGGTCTCTTGGGTCTTACCATCTATTTACAATTCTTAAAATTTCCACGCTCATCTTCTTTAGTTGGCGGCTTGACTTTATTTTTGCTGGTACTGCCAATTATTACTATTGCTACCAGAAACACTATCAGAGCAATCCCGGATTCAATCAGAGACGCCGCTGCCGCTATTGGCGCCTCAAAAATGCAAATTATTTTGCATCATTTATTGCCGCTTTCAATCCCTGGAATTATGACCGGCACTATTTTATCAATTTCACGTGCTATCGGCGAAACCGCGCCCTTATTAATGATTGGGATGGTCGCTTTTATTGCCAATGTCCCCCATGATTTTTACGACCCGGCTACTGTGATCCCGGTACAAATTTATTTATGGTCTAATAGTCCAGAAATTAGCTTTGTTGAAAAAACTTCGGCCGCAATTATAATTTTACTCGCCTTACTGATTATATTTAATTCTCTAGCAGTTTTCCTTCGAAAAAAGTTTGAGATTAGATGGTAAATTAAACTTTACAAAACAATGTCACAAATAACAAACCCAATCACCAAGTCACCGCTAATACCAATTAATGATAATGAAGAAAAAATCAATTATTTAAGATTAGCTAGAAGTAAAAATCTTGGTAAAATAAATTTCTTTCGATTTTTAGATAAATTTGGCTCTGCAACTGAAGCGATAGCAGAAATTCCTAAATATTTACTGGCGATAAAATCAAAATCTGAAATTATTATTGCTAGCAAAAATGAGGCAATTAGGGAAATTGAAAATTGCAATAAAATTGGGGCGAAATTAATTTATTATACTAACGAACAATATCCAAAATTACTGCGCGAAATTGATGATCCGCCGCCATTACTTAGTGCTCTTGGCAATCAAGAATTACTGCAAAAAAGCTCAATTGCAATTGTTGGGCCTCGAAATCCCTCTTTAAATGCGATTTTATTTGCTAAAAAAATTTCATCTGATTTAGTCAAGCATGGAATTGTTGTGGTCTCAGGCCTCGCTCGAGGTGTTGATGGTGCAGCTCATGAGATGGCGGTTGATTTTGCCACAATCGCAGTTATTGGCTGCGGCATTAATCGTGTTTATCCAAGCGAAAATCAAAAATTATATCAAAAAATTGCAAATCAGGGTCTAATTATTTCTGAATTTGCCTGGAATTGCGAGCCATTAGCAGTTAATTTTCCACAAAGAAACCGCATTATTTCTGGCTTATCAATGGCGGTAATAATTGTAGAGGCAAGCTTGAAATCCGGCACTTTAATTACTGCAAATTACGCCGCCAAACAAGGTCGGGAACTTTTTGTAGTCCCGGGCTCTCCCTTTGATTTTAGATGCAGCGGCACTAATAAATTGATCAAGGAAGGCGCTAAATTAATTGAAAATATTGATGATATTATTGAAGATTTAGCGGATTTAAAAATGCGATTTAATATTGGCGATGATGAGGAGCTGGCAGCTAATGTCAATCAAGAAAAAATTAACGATGAGACCAGCGCTAACTTAAATTCTATCAATATTTCAAAGATTAATTACGATGATGATATCACTAAAATTCAATCAAAGATTATTGCAAAATTAAACTATGCCCCAATTTTTATTGAAGAGCTGATGTTAGAATTACAAATCCCAACCAAGCTAGTAAATAGTGCAATTACTGCTCTCGAACTTAGTGATAAAATTCAAACCGAATCGGGGAAAATCTTTTTAAAAAAAGATCCTTATTGATTTTTAATGAACTATACTGTTGAACCAGCCAATCAAGGCAACTACTATAGTAATCATAGCGCCCTAGAGTAAATCTTGTTTAGTTGCTATATTCTCAGTAGAAATAGTGGTTGAATCTTTAATTGCTTCCGCTAGCTCTTTCGCGATCTCTTGATTGAGACCGGCATTTTGCATTCTTTTGGAAAATTGTAGGGTATCGATAATCATTGCCGTCATGTTATTTTAAAAATGGGTTATTATCTAGATTCGGCTTGTCACTTCGAGAAGAATATAGACATATTTTCATCAAAAGCAATATTTTTAAAAAATTTGATAATTTACTTGATTAGAAATCATTTTGACACTTAAATTGACGACCTACTTTAATCAAACTTAATTGCAAGTAAAATGACTGACTCTGGTAAGCATAAAAAACATAATGATAAAAAATATAGCGGCGCTGAGATTGCGATTAAAGCCTTTGTTAATGAAGGGGTGGATGTAATTTTTGGCTATCCGGGTGGAGCAATTTTGCCTTTTTATGATGCTTTATTTACTCAAAACAAAATTCGCCATATTTTAGCTCGCCATGAGCAAGCAGCCTCACATGCTGCTGAAGGTTACGCGCGCTCAACTGGCAAAGTTGGGGTAATTTCAGTTACTTCAGGACCGGGCGCTACCAATGCTATTACTGGACTTACTGATGCTTATTTAGATTCTATTCCTTTAGTTTGTATTTCTGGCCAGGTTGCAACCGGGGTAATTGGTACTGATGGTTTTCAAGAGGCTGATGTTACTGGACTAACGCGCTCTTGCACCAAACATAATTATCTAGTTAAAGATGTTAATGATTTGGGATATATAATTCACGAGGCTTTTCATATTGCAAGAACCGGCCGGCCGGGACCAGTTTTAATCGATATTCCAAAAGATGTGCAAAATAACCTTGGCCATTACTTTGGTAAAATCATTATTGATCGCAAATCTTATCAAGCGTCCTTAAAATCAAAAAATATTAAGCGCAGCAAAATTATTGAAGCAGTTGATCTGCTTAAAAAAGCTAAAAAACCAATTTTTTATATTGGTGGTGGCATTATTAATTCTGGCAATAAAGCCAGTAAATTATTAACTGAATTGGTGAAGCTTTGTGGCTATCCAATTACCAGCACTTTAATGGGTCTTGGTGCATTTGCAGCAAGTGACGATCATTATATCGGCATGCTTGGAATGCATGGTACTTACGAAGCTAATATGGCAATGCATGAATGTGATGTGATGATTAATATTGGCGCCCGTTTTGATGATCGAGTTACCGGTAAAATTGAAAAATTTTCTCCTAATTCCAAGAAAATCCATATTGATATTGATGAAACCTCAATTGATAAAATCATTAAGATTGATGTTGCAATTGTTGGAGATGCAGCGCACGCTCTTGAAATGCTAATTGATGAGTGGCAAAAAAATAACATCGGCAATCGAAAAAAAGCAATCACAGGCTGGTGGCAGCAAATTGCGAAATGGCAGGCGATTAAATGTTTAGCCTATGAGCAAAATGGCAATAAAATCAAACCAGCCTATGCTTTAGAAATTTTGCAGCAATTAACCAAAGACTCATCACCGATTATTTCTACTGACGTCGGACAGCATCAAATGTGGGCGGCGCAATATTTAAAATTTGACCAGCCTAAAAAATGGCTAACTTCAGGCGGCCTTGGCACCATGGGCTACGGGGTGCCAGCGGCAATTGGCGCTCAAATTGCTCATCCTAAACAATTAGTATGTTGCGTTAGTGGCGATGCTTCATTTTTGATGAATATGCAAGAATTATCAACCATCAAGCAATATCAGCTCCCGGTTAAAATTTTTATTCTAAATAACAGCTATATGGGCATGGTCAGGCAATGGCAGGAATTGATTTATCAAAGTCGTGAAAGTCATTCTTATACTGATTCACTACCGGATTTTGTAAAATTAGCTGAGAGTTTTGGCATTAAAGGTATGAAATGCGATAATCCCAAAGATTTAACCGCAAAAATTAAAGAAATGCTCGATCATCAAGGTCCGGTATTATTTAATTGCGAAGTTGAAAAAACTGAAAATGTATTTCCAATGATTCCGGCAGGCGCTGGCCATAATGAAATACTTCTAGGTAGCCAGGCCAAACTTTACCGACAAAAAAATATTAATGCTGTATAAAATGACAAAGAAAAGTAAAAAACATGTAATTGCAATTTTAGTTGATAATGAGTTTGGAGCATTAGCGCGCATTGTTGAATTATTTTCTGCCCGCGGCTGCAATATTGAATCATTAAATGTATCCGCAATTACTGAAGATAAAAAAATCTCACGGGTCACCATCACCAGCTACGGCACTACCGAAACCATCGACCTCATATGCAAATTATTAAACCGCATCGTTTCAGTTCACGCCGCAGTAGAGCTTACCAAAGAAGATGGCTATATCGAAAGAGAATTAGCTCTAGCCAAAATTATCGGCGATGATCAAAAAATCCACGCCGCCATCAAAATTGCTGATCAATATCGCACTAATATCGTTGACATCACCGGCAATAGCGTAGTTTTTGAAATTATCGGCACTTCAGAAATGATCGACGAAGTCATAATCAAACTCTCAGCCCTCAGCCTTGACGGCGTATCGCGCACCGGCGTAGTTGCCGGCTTTAAGGGCAATAAGAAATTAAGCGAGATCGATAATTAACCTCATCTCCTCTTTTTAATAATTTACTGCTTACAATTTTATTATATAACATTAATAAAAAATAAAAATATATTGCTTTATAAAAATTAATAATAATATTACGGTTTATTATAGATCTTAATATTACTATATAGTCATTTTTTAAACATTATATTTGTTAAAAATTATTAATTATAAAAATAGCAAATTATGTTAGCAGAGCTACCAAAAGCCTTAAATATTATGAAGTACCCAATTTTAAACCCCAACCCTCAAACTTTCCATCAAAATATTTATCAGAACACAAAAGATTCTAGAAACCACAAAAATCCTCGATAAAATTTGGGTTAAAAAATTCTGCAATAATTGTATTGCCTATAATCGATTTTTCTTCATCATTTTTCTGATGTGGTTTAGAATTAATCTCAAATTATGCCCAGTTCCAACTAAAATGGCATTGATTTGATCACCAACAATTCCTTTTAAACGACTTAGTCCAAGCCTTCCATTTTGCTTCATATGTTCAATCATTGGTTCAATTGCTGATCGGCGTTTGAGTTGTTTTTTGATGGATCTGGTCAGGTTTTTACCGTTATGTTTCTTTTGTCCAGAGATAAAAATAGTGACTTCTTTTGGATCAATGCCGTGCCCTTTATAGCCTTTGTCCACGCAGGCTGATTTGATTTTTACTTTAGTTAATTCTTCTGATTTTGTGAGTGCTAATTAAATGCTTCTGGAATTCGTAAAAAAACTGTTTGCAAAAATCATCGATTAAGAAGTTAAAAAAGTTTGTCAACAAGCTCTAAGTATCAATAAAAGTTTGTTGATAGATTCTACCAATACCCTTCACGGTTCCAACCAGATAAGTATCCTGGCTTCCAAGAAATCCACCATCAAAACTCTCACTTGCTATATTTAATCAGAATCATTTCCCCAACCCATCTCTAACCACATGCTTTTTTGCCGAAGCAGAAGCAACCGCAGAACCAGCAGTTGTAGTTCTGCTCAAGCTACCACCCTGCGTTCTGGTAGCAACATTAGCACCAATTACTACTGCTCTAGGCGCAGCAGCTGTTTTAGCTGTTGCAATTCTAGGCGCCGCAGCAGCAATTGTTGCAACTCTGGCAGTAACACCAGCTACAGCTCTTGATGTGCTGTTGCCACTAATTACCGCCGCTTTACGCACAGCAACCACCTCTGTTTTAGGTAAAACTCTACCCTGGGCAGCATCATTTACCAAAGAACCAACCTCTAAACCAGTTTTAATCTCTTTACCTGCCTTATCCAAACTCGCAGTTAATTGATTTGCAAATGATTGATTGTCATTTAATGCTGGTGGTGATTGTTCATCACTTCGTAATCTTCTTCGCAGATTTTGCTCCATCTTATTTCCAAGCTCTGCAATTAAATCACTGCTAACTTCATCATTACCAGCTAAATTTAGCGAAATGATCACCTTATTCTTTTTAAGGGCATCAATGATAATTCGGGCACCCTTATCACTAATATCATTATCACTTAAATCAATCCTGGTAATAGTATTATTGGTTTCTAACATCTTGGCAATTTTTACTGCCCCTTCGTCACTAATTGCGTTATTACCTAAATTCAAAGTAGTAATTGATATATTATCACCAGCTAAAACTTCAGCAATCGAAATTGCACCATTATCAGTGATTTTATTGCTACTTAAATTAAGCTCAACTAGATAATCATTACCACGTAAACTCTCTGCTATTGCTTTTGTTCCCTCAGATTCAAGGTAGTTTTTGCTTAAATTTAGCTTGGTTAATGATTTATTATCTTTAATAATCTTAGCGATTTCTTTCGCTCCTTCAGATTTGATCTTATTATTAGTAAGGTCAATTTTAATCACTTGGTCTTGCTTTAAAATCCTGGCAATAATTTTAGCGCCGTCATTGCCGATATTATTACTGGCAAGATTAATCTCTAAAATCCGGTTGGTAAGTTTAACTGCTTCTAAAAAATCAAATATTTTCCTTACTCCCTGATCGCGAATATTTCTGGCAATATAATCAATCCTGGGCTCAATTGCTGCTGTTACTGATTTTAGATAAATAGATAAATCTGTTGTTTCTTCTTCAGCCCTCTTAAGCTTAGAGTCATCAATATATCTAACCATGGCTGTTAATAGTTTAATTGCTGACTCCTGATCAATTGCTTTAATATTTAAGCCAATCTCCTTACGTACTATATCAATAAATTTAGCAATTGCTTCTTTATTCTTATTTAATTTATTGATCTCTTTTTGAATGATTAATCCTTCGGCACTATCTAGATTTACTTTCTTTAAATGTTCTCCCAGGATTTCACATCTTTCTTGCCAATAGCTAACATAATCTAAAAATACCTTAATATCAAAAATATTATCAACCTTATCACCTTTATAGATAATTGGGAAGATCTTGGCGGTATCGCCTTTTAAGGCTTGCCTTACTTCATACAGACAATTATCGGATTTTAGATAGCCACGATTGATAAAACTGACAAATATTGCATGACGCGCATGTTTCATAAAGCTACGAACCTGGGTCTTTAGCTCTGACATTCCTCTTTTATCGCGGCAAACATTAACTTTAGCATTTAATAATAGATTATCAAAGCTATCAACCATCCCTACGGTAGAATCATATTGCTGCCAGCAATAAGAAAGAAAGATTTCGGCTTCTGATTGGCTGATGGCAGATAATAATTCTTTAATGATTTGGTTATCAGCGTAATTGCTGCTGCTGATGGTGGTGGTGACTTGGTCTTGGGTGGTAGTCTTGGCAGTTATGTCTTTGGTAGCTATATCTAGAGATTGAATAACTGCACTATCTGCAATAGCTGCATTACCAAGACCGGCAAATAAGATCTCGGCATTTTCAATTAGTTTGATAATTTCTTCTTTTGGTGCTAATAAGATTTTTTTGGTTGCAGAATCTTGTTTTTTAGAGGCAATTCTTAATTGTTTAAATTCTTCCTTGGCATATTTTAGTATTTCCTTATCAAAACTAAATCCCTGATTGATAAAAAATCTTACCACCGCAACATGATTATTACTAATTGCTACCCTTAATACTGCCTTTTGATGTGATGGTGCTCTATTGGCAAAATTAATTGCTGGCTCTGAAGCGTAGAAAGCCTCTAAAGCTGCTACATCGCCACTAGCTGCAATGTTTAATAACTGGCTTTGGATTTCTTGGTTGCGTTTTAATATCTTGGCAAGATCATCTTTTAATCTCTGTGAGGCGTTAGTGCCAAGAGTATCAATAGCGATGATATTATAATTACCAAGCATACTGCCTGATATCGCGGTAACTCCCGGAGAAGAGATACTATTGCCGGCTAGTTTGATATTGGTAATTGAGTGGTTAACTTTGATTACTTCAGCCAAACTCTTAGCTCCTTCATCTCTGATATTGCTGTTGCTTAGATTAACTTCACTAATTGATTTACTATCTTTTAATGATTCAATAATTGCTACGGCAATTGGGCCAGTTGTCATATTGCTATTGGCAAGATTAAGTGTGGTAATTGCGCGGCTATCTTTAATGATTGTTGCCAGGGATTTAGCCTCATTAATATCAATAGTGCTATTTTTTAGATTAATAACAGTAATTGCTTTATTGCTTCTGATTGCTTCGATGACATTGGTAGTGGTTTTTTTATCTAATTTAGCTGATTCCGCCCTTTCTGCCCTGGTTAATTTTATCTGGCTATCATCTAAAGCTCTGGCGCTTACCAAATCTTCAAGCTCTTTTACCCTGGTTAGATCAAATATTCTTTTACTATTGGTTAAAACCTCTCTGGTTACAGATTTAGCTTCATTAACTGCCAAATGGTCTTTGGCATAATTGGCAATCTCGTGATTGGCAATAAAGCCTTGAGCAAAAAAGAATTTCACTATTTCGACTTTATCTGATGCAATTGCTGCTTTTAATATTTCGATTTGATGAGCTTTTGATCTTTGGTTAAAATTGAGATTTGGGTTAGATTGATAAAGTTTTTGTAATTCTTTGAGATTGCCGTTACTTGCAAAATCAACTAATTGTTGTTGTAATTTTTGATTTCTGTCAATGAGAGATTTAATGTCGTCTTTTAAACCCTCGGTAACAATATTATTATAGCTGATGTTAATTTGTACCAGATTATAATTAACTTTTAAAAGCTCAATAATACTCTTAGCGCCATCATCACCAATATTATTACCGCCAATATTGAGATTAATTACTGAATGATTATCTTTTAAAGATGCGGCTAATATTTCTATTCCTTTAGCGCCGATTTCATTAAGACCAAGATCAAGATCGGTAATTGAATGGTTAGATTCTAAAACCCTGGCCAGGAACTTAATACCGGAATCACTGACATTATTGGCTTCAAGACTGATTTTACTAACTGCAAAATTGATTTCTAGGGCCCGGGACAGAGATTCTAAGCCTTTATCGCCGATGTTGTTGTCGCCAAGATTGAGATGGGCGATTGATTCATTGGTGTCAAGGGCTAGAGACATTGCTGCTGCTCCGTCATCGCCAAGATTGTTGCCGCTTAGGTTTAATTTGACCATTGAGTCATTTAGGCCCAAAACTACTGAAAGATTCTGGATTGTTTGTTCGGCAAAATTATTATTGGCGATATTAAAATCAAGTAATGAGTTACTGACTTCGATTGCTTCGATGATTGGTGTCATGCCAAGGTCAGTAATCTCATTATGGTCGAGGTTAAGGCTGGCAACTGCGTTATGTTCAATAGCGGTAGCGATTGCAATTGCGCCATTATCGCGGATGGCGTTATCTTCTAGGTCAAGGGTGGTATTTGGGTTAGATAGAGCTACTAGTAGGGTAGAGATGGTTATTGCGCCTTGGTCACCAAGATCTTTACCTGCCATGTTGATGGCGGTGATGCTGGCCGGGTCTTTTGAGGCTTGCTCAAGGATGATGATTTTGAGGTCTTCGTTGCTGATGGTTTCGAAGGTGGGGTTGCTGAGGTTTTGTTGTGAGAGATTTTGTTGTTTGGTTAAGAGGTTGGTTTGGGGGGTGGGGGTTGGTGATGGGGTTGGTTCTGGTTTTAGGGTTGTTGAACCGGACTGGATTAATTCTTTAATTTGTGGATTGTTGGTTTTTATTGCTGCTTGCAAGATAGTTGTATTTACTGGTAAGCCGGAATCGAGAAATAGCTTAATTACTTTTAGGTGGTTGGTGATATCAAGGCTTTGCTCATATGATTCACTGGCTTCTTCAATAAGTGCTACTACAGCATAGGATTGATGAACGGTTGGTACTTCTTTTATTCCTTCCAAAAGCACTAATTGCTGATCAGCCCGCCCAACTGCCCCTTTAGCTAGAGTGAGAAAATTGTCTCTGATGTTGCGGTTTCTGGTAATTATATCGTCAATAAGCTCTCCTGCTTCATCACCGATGTTGTTTTCCCTAAGATCAAGGTTAGTCAAACTACTATTCACCTTCAAAGCAGTAGCTAGGGCATTTACTCCTTCATCACCGATGTTGTTTTTCCTAAGATCAAGGCTAGTCAAACTACTATTCTCCTTCAAAACAGTAGCTAGGGCATTT
>CAZUPN010000038.1:0-4513 GCA_964622015.1 uncultured Rhizobiaceae bacterium
TTTGATTATTCTTTGAAGGGTTTTTAAAACTTTTTGGGGGTGATAAAAATATCAAAGATAATTAAAAAACAACTTTTATGGGTATTAATTGGGAATTAGAAATAAATCTAATCTCAATTAATAAAGAGTAATTTACTCATAAAGAATTATAATTGAAAGAATAATTTAATAATTAAGAGTAAACTACTCTAATATGTCTCATGTTGCGACATTTTTGGAAATGAACGCAGTATTTTAGCGGCTTCATAAAAATTGATTTTGGGTACTAAAATCTGATATTAATCGTATTTCATATTATAACTTATCATTACCATTGGTACAGATCTAGCAAAATCAAGCTCTCGATTATGTCAATAAGAATTTTTAATAAAATTTGTAATCGATATTAAATAAGTCCTATAAAAGAGTGTTAGGCTCTCAGATAAAAGTCAAATTCCTAGTTAAAATCGCCAAAATTTGAGATAATTTGATATATTTTAAAAAAATAATGAAAAAATACTTGACGGCAAAAATTGCCTAAATAATACTTTGTTTTGTATCGGGGGTGTTGGTCTATGCAAGAGCTTCTTATTAAGAAGTAAAGGATCATACACGGTCGGGTTTACATGGTGGTAACGCCCGGTACAATTTCTTCAGTTATGTTCTCCCATCTTTTAGACAGAAATCTTTTCAAGCAATCAAAAAATTTAGGCTCTGCATTAATCTTTCTCGTATTTTTTTGATCAGTCTTTTATCCAGAAATGTTAAGGAAATTGTTTTAACAATTTCAGAAAATAAAATTTTTAACCACTTAAAATTCACCTGTAATAATCTGATAACGCCATCATATAAAAATAGAACTATCAAAAATAATTTGACGCAAGAAGTCATATTTACCAAGGTGACGTGAAAAGAATATTGATTATTAGATTATCTTCGGCTAGAAAATGCTGTTTTTAATTAAATAATTCTAAAAATAATTTTATGCATAAATTGTCAACTTGGCAATTGGTTCTGCTTTCTAGCGGAGGCATGATTGGTCTTGGTTGGATTTTTTCTCCTTATTATGGGTTTCAAGTAGCTGGTGTGGGGGTGCTGCTTTCTTGGGTTATCGCTTCAATCATGATTTTAATTATTGGGCTATCTTTTGCTGAGGTAGTTACTTTATTGCCAGTTGTTGGTGGCCTTGCTAGGTTTATTGGCATCACTCACAACAGCACGGTATCGTTTGTTTTTTTGACTTTGGCATGGCTCAGCTATGTTGTTTATCTGCCGCTTGAAGTGCAGTCGGCGGTATTTTATTTAAGCTTTTGGTTTAAAGGCTTGGTGGTAGAGCATGGTAACGGCGCCACACTTAGCTATACGGGGCTTTATGTGTCTTTTTTGATTATAATTGCCTTGGCTTGGTTTAATAGTTTGTTTATTGACAATGTCGCCCGGGTCAATTCTTTGGTGAGTATCTGGAAAATTACTATCCCGATCGGTATTGCCTTGCTGCTGATTACTCTTTTTGGTAGCTGGGATAATGTTCATTTAGCCAATGTAAATAATCAATTTTCTTTTGAAAAAGTTTTACTAGCTGTTACTAGCGGCGGATTGGCTTTTGCTTTTACCGGATTCCAAAATGGCCTGATTTTAGCAAATAGCGCTAAAAATCCAAAAATGGCAATACCACTCTCATTATTTTTACCAGTAACTATTGGTCTTCTACTATATAGCTCCTTATCATTAATTTATATTACTTGTTTGGGAGATAAAGAGCTGTTTTTGACTGACTCCGCTCCTCTATTTGGTTTGGTTGCTTTATTTAATATTCACATCATTATTACCATATTATTTGCCGACGTGATTGTTTCTCCGCTTGGCACTGCAAATGTTTATACCACTTCTACCGCAAGAGTTTTGTATGGATTTGCCAAAGATTTTTTCCCAGACAGTGCGTTAAATAAGCTAAATAAATATTATGCTCCGAGCTATTGTATCTGGTTTAATGCTTTGATTGGCGCCTTATTCTTGCTTCCTTTTCCAACCTGGCACCAGCTAGTTAATTTTTTATCCTCAATTGTAATTTTTTCCTGTATATCTGGACCGATATCATTAATAATTTTGCGTCAACAATTTCCATATGTGGAGCGATCTTTTACAGTATCTTGTCATAAATTAATTGGCTATTGTGGCTTTACTTGTTGCAGCTTGATAATATATTGGTCAGAGCTAAGTAATTTAATTTGCCTGGCAATTCTGGTCTTACTTGCAATTATCTGCTATAATTTGCTGATTGAAAAGCAAGCCGTTAGGTTATCAGTCAGTTTAAAAAATAATTTTTTTATTGTAGGATATTTATTATCGCTTGCTTTGGTTAAGTATATGCATCAGGCAAAATTAATTATTTTTCCGGTTGACAATCTCTTGGTAATTGTGATTTCATTGATTGCTTGCAAAATATTTATTACGAATAAAATTAATGCAACAGAAATCAGTGATAATTTCTTAAGATTTTCAAACGAAAAAATTGAATAAAACTTTGCTATATTCCATTTTATCTTCACATCAACAAACTCATTTACTGTCAGGTATTTTCATGTTGATTAGCGCGTTGATTATTGGATTATCAATCAATAAAAATGCTGGGGCTTTTAATAAAATATGGAATTAAAAAATATGAATAAAGTATCTACCTGGCAACTAGTGTTCATGTCAACCGGTGGCATGATCGGCGCTGGTTGGCTGTTCTCGCCATATTACGGATTTGAATCTGCAGGGGCGGGTGTATTATTTTCATGGCTTATAGTTGCAATTATAACTTTAATTATCGGACTATCTTTTGCTGAAGTAGTAACATCACTGCCAATAGTTGGTGGCATTTCAAGATTTATTAGCTTTACTCACAACAGCACCGTCTCCTTCATCTTCCTGGTCCTTGGTTGGCTCAGTTACGTGGTGTACTTGCCGCTTGAGGCGCAGTCGGCGATTCAGTATTTGAGTTTTTGGTTTGGGGACTTGGTGGATGAGAAAAATGGGAGTGCTACACTTAGTTATTTGGGGTTGTTTGTTTCGTTTTTGATTATCATTTTTTTGACTTGGTTTAATAGTTTTTTCTTGAGTAATGTGGCTCGGGTTAATGCTTTGGTTAGTATTTGGAAGATTTTGGTGCCAATTGGGATTGCTTGGTTATTGATTATTTTATTTGGGAATTGGGATAATATTCATATTGCAAATATTAATCATGAATTTTCGTTTGAAAAAGTGTTGCTTGCAATTACCAGTAGTGGGCTCGCTTTTGCTTTTACTGGTTTTCAAAATGGGTTGGTTTTGGCAAATAGTGCCAAGAATCCGCGTCGGGCGATACCTTATTCGTTATTTGCCCCGATAATTGCGGGGTTGGTTTTATATGGTTCTTTATCGTTTATTTTTATTGCTTGTTTAGGGGATCAGCAATTGGTGTTTGGGCGTGCGGCGGCGCCTTTGCTTGGGTTGGTCGCTTTGTTTGGTATTCATAGTATTATTGCAATATTATTTGTTGATGCGGTGATTGCACCACTTGGTACTGCTAATGTTTATACTGCAGCTACCGCCAGGATTTTATATGGGCTGGTTAAGGATTTTTTCCCGGATAGTTGGTTAAATAAATTGAATCGGTTTTTTTCTCCAGCCAATTGTTTGTGGTTTAATGCCGCAATTGGCGCCTTGTTTTTACTGCCTTTTCCAACCTGGCAGGAATTGGTTAATTTCTTATCTTCAATTGTAGTTTTTTCTTATTTATCGGGGCCAATTTCATTGATGATTTTGCGGCAGGAATTTCCGGATTTGGACCGGCCGTTTAAATTGCCTTGTTATAAATTAATCGGATATTGTGGCTTTGTTTGCTGCAGTTTACTGATTTATTGGTCAGATTTTAATAATTTAATTTATTTGACGATATTAATTATTGCAATCATTGTCAGTTATAATCTGCTGATTGAAAAAGAGGCGCGCCGCCTAACTGAGAGCCTGAAGAAAAATTTCTTTGTTTTGGAATTTTTAATTGGGATTTCACTGGTTAAATATCTACATCAATCACAGCTGATTCTTTTTCCAATTGATAATGTGGTAGTGATTATACTGGCCTTAATTTCTTGTAAAAGATTTATGATTAATAAGGTTGATGGTGGAGAAATTCAAAATAATTTGACTAGATTTTCAAGTGAAAATTTGGAAAGCGCTAGTTATTTTGTGCAATTCTTGAAGAAAAAGAATTTGTAATACCATTTTAACTATTCAATATTTCACAAAGTCTATTCCTCTTTTCAAGCAATACAAAAACAATTAATACTGAGCAATTTTTTTTGGTAAAAAATGGGTAAGATTAATTTAGTAATGCTTCCTGCAAATATGGCGATATTATTTACAATGTAGTTTTTTCTTATTTAAATAGTATTGATTATAGAAATATTTGGTATTTATTAATTAGGGTTAAGATGTAGACAGTAAAGGATTAACAAAGATGTAGAGATGAAAGAGTTATACAGACATAGAGCTATACAGGTAGACAGAC
>CAZUPN010000038.1:4523-7333 GCA_964622015.1 uncultured Rhizobiaceae bacterium
GGCCAATTTTACTGATAATTTTACGTTTTTACATTTGGATGATGAGTTGATTGTCTCGATTGTTGAACCGCGCTTGCGGGTGTGATAATCTAGTTTATCCGGTAATATCTAAAAAGCTACCTGGTAGCTTTTAACTGAGCTTGATTTTATTTTAAGAATTTTCTTTAATATTCAAGGAGTGGCGATGGCCTTTTTGCTTCAAAACAACTAACTAATATCAAGTTAAATTTAAACATGGCAAATATTATTATTGCAACTGGCGGCACTGGGGGGCATATATTTCCGGCGCGTTGTTTGGCTGAAGAGCTTACTAACCAGCAACATCGAGTGATAATTTTTGCTGATAAAAATTATCTAAAATATGTCAGGAAGGATGATAAATTTGGCTTTAAAATTATTAGCGGCTCTCAAGCTAAGAAAACACTTCTGGGACTAGTAATTGGCTCCTCAAAAATTATCTATGGCGTTTTGCAATCTCTGATTGGTTTTTTATTTTTTAGGCCACAAGTAATTGTTGCTTTTGGTGGTTATGCGACTTTTAGCCCTTTGATTGCGGCAGTTATTGCCGGTAAAAAGATTATTCTTCATGAACAAAATGCTTATTTGGGTAAGGTAAATCGGGTCTTTGCAAGATTTGCTGATAAAATTATCTTGTCTTTTGATGATATTAAGGGGATCGATAATAAATTTGGTGATAAAAAAATTATGATTGGCAATTTGGTTAGAAAAGAAATAACTGATCTTGGTCTTGAAGAATATAAATTGCCGGCGCTTGATGACAAAAATCAAATTTTTAATATTTTAATTATTGGTGGTAGCGGGGGGGCAAAGATTTTTAGCGATGTCGTGCCAGGAGCGCTTGCTAATTTAGGTGAAGAGTTAAGAAAGAAAATTCATATTACTCAACAATGTCGTAAGGAGCTTTTGGAATATAGCGCTAATCAATATAAGGCCCTTAATATCAATGCTGAATTAAGCCATTTTTTTGATGAGATCGAGCAAAAAATAAAAGCGGCCCATTTAGTAATTGCAAGAGCAGGATCATCTTCAATTTTTGAATTATGCGCAGCTAAAAGACCGATGATTTTGGTTCCTTTTGCCAATTCAAGCGATAATCATCAAAGAGAAAATGCTTACCGCATCAAGGAAAAAGGTGCTGCAATTGTTATTGAGGAGCCCAATTTTACCACTGATGCACTTTATATGATAATTAAAAAACTAGTCTTTGATTCACCAGATCTACTACTGAATTTTTCTAAGCAAGGCCTGCTTTGCATTAATCAAAATGCATCTAAAGATCTGGCAAAGATTGCCCTAAATTATTGCACGGCAAACAAATGAGTACAGAAATTTTAACTATTGGCAAGCTCTTAAAAAAAAGAAGGCAGGAGCTAAAAATTACGATTTTACAAGCAAGTGCCGAATTGAAAGTTAAGCCTCGTGATATTGAAGAAATTGAAGAAAATTCTGGCGAGCAATTAAGTAGAGGTCTTTATTTAACTGGCTTTATTAGGTCTTATGGTCAGCTACTTAAAATTGATCAGCAAGTAATTGAAGAAAAGATGAAATCTTTAGCGCTCAAATCTAATATCAGCAATAAAAAACATCAGCTGGTAAATATCGGCGAGGATCAGTTAGTGCCGGATAAAAAGATGGTTAATAATGCCATGATAATATTTATTTCATTATTTCTAATTTTATTATTTGCTTATAATTTTCATCAGCATTTTAATAGCGCTATGTTTGATGACTATTTAAAATTGCTTTAGGCTTAAATTTACTACGAGAGCCTCTCTTTTGTCATTTTGACGCAGGGTCAAGAATCCTCTTGCAACATTTTGACTGCTTTGATGGATTCCGGCCTGCGCCGAAATGACAAGAAGGGTAATAATGCTAACTGGTCTATTTTGGAAATGAATACCGTCTTCGATTATATTGCTTATGATCAATTTTTTAAAAAAATTATTGCCAAAATCTTCAACTAAAACTGACTTGGTCAATAATTCCAATGCTTCAGCGATAGCAAAAGAACAGCAGCCAAAGGCTGGTTTTTTGAAATCTTTTGACGAAGCAAGAGATAAATTTAAAGCAAAAACGAATTTAAAATCTCTGGCTCAAAATAAGCGGGCATTTCAGCAACAAATCGGATCCAAAAACAATAACAAGCGGTCTAGATATATTGTTTTATCAATTTCAACCATCATTTCATTATTGTTAGCCACACCATTAGTGATTGACAATTCTGGCCTCAAATCGCAGCTTGAGTTAAAAATTGGCGATAAAATTAAAGCTAATATTACAATTCAAAATGTCGAGATTGCCCTATTTCCAAGCCCTAAAATTGTCATGAATAATGTGGCGATACAGAATTTTGTTAAGGATGGCAATATTTATGATTTAATGGCCGGAGCAATTGAAATCAAAACCGGTTTCTTTGCAATATTATTAAGAAAATTTAATCTCAAAGAGTTAAATTTTTATAATGCAGCACTTAGCGGTTATGATCAGTTAAGCCAGTCTGGTGATCGCAAAAATTTTGCAATTGATGCTTTAAATAAAACCGGCAGCAACAATTTTACCACCAGCTCTGATTCATTATCAATTTTTTCATTAAATGGTATTGCAAATCAAAATCTTGGCTTTAGTCACATTCCGCGGATCAATATTTATAATCTCAATTTTATCACTCATGATCAATTCTCAAAAGAAAAAAGATTCGATCAAGGCTGCAGTTCACGTGCCTGATGAAGATTTTATTCCCTACGTTTGTCACTACGATCCCAACACAATTCTTACTAAAAATGGTGAGC
>CAZUPN010000038.1:7343-14882 GCA_964622015.1 uncultured Rhizobiaceae bacterium
TCTCCCGGCACGCGGTCATCAGCGAAAATCGATTAACAATTCTCAAAAAAAAAAAGATTCGATCAAATTAATCTTGAAATCAGCAATAGCGGACAAAAAATTACCGCTAAAGGTTATTTTTTAACTGGCGGCACCGTCAATAATATTGAACTTATTTCATCACTTAAAAAAAATGCCGCTTCTGACAGCTCGAAATTAATAATTAGCTCGATAAATCTTGAATTTAGGGCAATTGGGGCTTTTAATCTGGATCAAGATTCTGATTTAAATTCTAGCGACACTACCTATAACCAATTATTAGGACTTAAATTTAATGGTAAAATTTCTGGTGAAATTAAAAACCTCAAGAGATTTTATCGGGATTATTTAAGTAACAGTGATCTGATTTATACCAAATTAAATCCGGCCGCTGAATCCATAAATTTTACTGCCGCCATCACCAATCAATCAAATGATATTGTAATTAGTGATTTGACAGTCAATTCTGCCTTGATTACCGGCGCTGGCAATATTGAAATTGATACCAAAACTCCCCAAACAAAAATTGTCATTAATTTTAATCTCGATAATTTGGATTTTGATAGTTTGTGGTTAAATGACGCCTTTTATGCCAGTAAAGATCCAAATAGCAATGATTTACCAAGCAATGACCAGCTGCAAACCATTAATCTGGCAACAAACTCGCTTCCAAATAACCAAAATTCTGATTTAGATATAAAGGCAAGAATTACAATTAAAAATGCCAAATATCTGGGAGCAAAAATCAATGATTTTGATTTATCAGCCTCTTCTTTTGATCAATATTCAGTCCTGATAAATCCAATCACCTTTAATATCATGGATTCAACTGCAAAAATCACTGGAGTGTTAAAAAATGAAAGTGACCTGAAATTTATCGGTCACATTGAAGTTAAGGGCAATAAATTGCAGGATTTATTTACCAATGTCAAAATTGATTCTGAAAATCTTCGATATGATAATCTCAAAAACTATAATCTGCAATCCGGCCTGGTGATTTTGCCAAATCTAACCATCTTAAATAATTTATCTTTCAAATTAGATGATAAAAATGAATTTTTAGGCAACATCAAAATTGATAGCAGCAAAAAAATAAATAACATCATCAGCGATTTTAAAGTTAATGAATTTAACGTTGATGATTATTTTTTAATTTCCGGACAAAACTCCTATTTATCTAGCGGCCTACTGATCAAAAAGATTTTTTGGCTCAATAATATTACCTCAACTCATAAGGTGAATTTGTCATTTGATAAATTAATTTATAAGAATGAATTATTTGAAAATCAAAGCGTTAATATGGAATTTGGTCAGGGTTATTTATCGATTAATAATTTGCTGCTAAAATCAAATGATACTGATTTAACTGCCAATTTAGATTTAGATATTAGGGGATCAACTCCTTTAATTACCATCAATTTAGCGGCAGATAAATTTCATTATCAAACCACACAACTAAACCAGCAACCACCAAATGTTGCAGCAGGCGCCCCAGTTTCAGCCCCCAATAATCAAAATAATTTTACCGATCAATTCTTTGCACTACCCTCACTAACTGGCGTCGATGGTAAAATTAATCTTAAAATTGCCAATTTGACATTAGATCAATTAACAGCAAAAAATCTTAAAATTATTGGCGAGATCAAAGATGGCAATATTGATTTTTCTGATTTTAACGCTGAGATGCTTGGCGGTAAAATTGAATTTAAGGGTAGCGCAATTATCAGAAGCGAAAAATTAATCAATGGCAATATAATTTTGAGTAATATTAGCCTTAAACCTTTACTTAACGGCCTGTTTGGCTTAAATAATATTGATGGGGTTTCAAATATTGCTGCCAGCTTTAGATCGTCAGCGGATAATAAAAAGGATTTTATTCGCAACATTGACAGTAATCTTAAATTCAGTATTCGCTCTTTGGAGGTTGAGGGCTATGGTTTAAATGATCTGGTAATAAAATTATTTGATCCAAATAATAATCTGACAGAATTAACCAATCCACAGCAGATTTTATTTAACCAAAATGCCAAAACGGTTTTTGAGAAGGCAACCGGCGAGCTAAATATTTCTAAAACTGATGAAAATAAGCTTCATGTTGATTTGAGCTCTTTGGCCATTAATGGGCTAGTTTCGGGCAATATAAATCTGGTCCAAAAAGATATAAATCTCACCGCCAATATTATTTTCTTAACCGGAACCAGAAAAAAACAGCTTCCGCTTAACATCATCTCTAATCTTAAAGGCGAGATTGATAATTTTTCTCAAAATACCAATCTCAGTCAGGTTAACCAATATCTGCAAATGATCTATGGCAATCAAACCATCAATAATAATCCTGGCCAAAATGTTAATAATGTTAATAATCCTATTTTGGATAAAATGCCGGCCACTCAGCCGAGTCCTTCAAATATTACTCCTTAAATAAATATGCAACAAGTTAGACGAATCAACACTTTAGACATAATCGCCAAAAAAAATAGCCAGAAATTAGTTTGCCTTACCGCCTATACTTACCCAATAGCTAAAATATTAGATGATTTTTGTGATTTAATTTTGGTTGGGGATTCACTTGGCATGGCAATTTATGGTCATAAAGATACTTTAGCAACCAACCTTGAAATGACAATTGCCCATACTAAAACTGTGGTGTTGGCTACTAAAAAATCTTTAATTGTTGCCGACGTGCCTTTTGGTAGCTATGAAGAATCGCCAGCTAAAGCCTTTAAAACTGCGGCTAAAATTATTAAAGAAACCGGATGCGACGCCGTAAAAATTGAGACTTCGCCAGCAATGATTTCAACAATCGAATTTTTAACCAACAGAGGAATTGCGGTGGTTGCCCATGTTGGCCTACTCTCACAGCATGTTAGAAAAATCGGCGGCTATAAATATCAAGGCCGCAATCAAATAGCCGCAGAAGAAATTTTACAAACCGCCTTGCTTGCTGCCAAAGCTGGAGCATTTGCAATTGTAATTGAAGGGGTAATTGAGGAGTTAGCAGCTAAGATCACCAAACAAGTAATAGTGCCAACAATTGGCATTGGTGCTGGCGCCAATTGCGATGGGCAAATTTTGGTAATTGATGATTTGCTTGGTTTAAATCAGGAATTTAAGCCAAAATTCGTTAAAAAATATTGTGATCTCGTCAAAATAATCAGCGATGCCACAGATTCTTACGCCAAGGAAGTACGATTTGGAACTTTTCCGGGGCCAGAAAATATCACCAAATAATTATTGAGCACAAATGACTAATAAAATCAATATTTATCTTGCTCAAATTAATCTTACGATTGGCGATATTGACGGTAATTATCAAAAAATTATCGCTGAATTTAAGCAAGCAGAACAACAAAAAGCAGATTTAATAATTTTTCCTGAAATGGCAATCACCGGCTATATGGCTGAAGATTTATGGCTCAAAAATTATTTTTTAAAAGCTGCTGAACAAAAAATTACCGATCTTTGCCTTGCTAGCGCCTTTTCTAAAACTGCAATTTTAATTGGCGGCACTCATTTACATACCGCAACATCTGGCAAGGAGCTGGTTTATAATTCGGCATTTTTTATTACTGATGGCCAGATTCAAAAAATCATCAATAAAAAAACTTTACCAAATTACGGCGTTTTTGATGATAAAAGATATTTTAACGCCGAAACTACCTTATCGATCGTAGATTTTAAAGGCTTTAGATTAGCGATTTTAATTTGCGAAGATATGTGGCTTGGCCAAAATATTTATCTGCTACAAGAGCGCGAATTAGATGTAATAATTACAATTAACGCCTCTCCTTACAGCATTAATAAATATCAAGAAAGACTGAATAAAGCGCAAAAATTTATCAAAAATATTGCTAGGCCCTTAATTTATTTAAATCAAATTGGCGGGCAGGATGCCATTGTCTTTGATGGCAGTTCTTTTGTGCTTAAAAGCGATGGCGAACTATTGCTCAATTTGGCCGAATTTGACCAGGATCACGCCAATATCGAATTATCAAAATCAGATGAGGGGCTGATAAAGATTGCCAGCGCTAAACAATCAGCAAATATATCATCAGCACTTAGTCGTAATTATTTAGCAATTACTTTAGGCTTACGCGACTATGTCCATAAAAATAATTTTAAAAAAGTTTTGCTTGGCCTTTCTGGCGGTATTGATTCAGCGTTAGTGGCAATAATTGCTGCTGATGCTTTAGGCCCTCAAAATGTCACTTTATACGCCCTACCTAGCCGCTATAATTCTGAAGAATCAATGGCTGATGCTAAAAAGCTGGCAAATAATTTAGGAATTGAGTTAAAAATAATCAGCATTGAGCCGGCTTTTGAAGTTTTACTTAAAAGCTTGGAGCCTGAATTTAAAGGCTTAGAACCTGATATTAGCGAAGAAAATCTCCAAGCCAGAATCAGGGGCAATATCTTAATGGCAATCTCCAATAAATTCGGCCATTTGCTACTTACCACCGGCAATAAATCAGAATTAGCAACCGGCTATGCAACGCTTTATGGCGATATGTGCGGCGGCTTTAATCCGATCAAAGATCTTTATAAAAGCGAAGTTTTTGCGATCTCTAAATGGCGCAATCAAAATATCCCAGCAATTTCTGCCGGTAACCAAAAAAATCTAATGCCAGAAAATATTATTGATAAACCTCCTTCTGCAGAATTAAGATTTAACCAAAAAGATAGCGACTGCCTGCCTGATTACAAAATGCTCGACCAAATCTTATTTGCTTTAATTGAGGAACAAAAATCAATCAGCCAGATAATTGCCCAAGGTTTTGAGGAAAAAACCGTAAAAAAAGTTGCAAAATTACTTTATTATAGCGAATATAAGAGAAGGCAATCAGCACCAGGGGTTAAAGTTTCAAACCTGTCATTTGACAAAGATCGCCGCTATCCGATAACTAATAAATTTTATGAGTGATACTAAATTGCAACATCAAAATTATCGAACTACCGGCTTAAGATATGCCGGCTTCTGGATTCGGCTCTTTGCTGGCTTTTTGGATATTATTTTTTTATTACCCTTAATTGCAATTTTCATTGCAATTTTAATGCATTTCACCGGCTATTCATTATTGACAATTACTCATTTCGATTTTGGTAAGGATTTTTATTCTTACGCAGCAACTAAAAGCCTGAATAGCTCTTTTTCATCAAACGGAATTAGTGATTATTTAACTTATTTTATTGCTATTTTATATAGTGTTTATTTTGTCTCCTCAAAATCGCAAGCAACTTGGGGCAAAAGAATTTTAGGAATTTATGTCGGCAATAAAGACGGCTCCAGATTAACCCCTCTAAAATCAACCCTACACTGCCTTGCAACCTCAATTACTGTAAGTATTTGCGGCCTTGGGTTTATTATAGTGGCCTTTACTAAAGAAAAAACCGCCCTCCATGATTTGATCTGTCAAACCAGGGTATTTTACGGTAAAAAATAACATGACTCCCAATTCAAACAAAATAATCTGCCGCTTTGCCCCCTCTCCAACCGGCTATCTGCATGTTGGCAATATTCGCGCTGCCATCATCAATTATCTTTACGCGGTTAAAACCGGCGGTAATTTTATTTTGCGCTTTGATGATACCGACATTGAAAGAACCAGGGATCAATATGGTGAAATGATTCTTAAGGATATGGTGTGGCTTGGCCTTAAATATAATCAATTTATCCGCCAATCTGACCGTCTTGAGCTTTATGAGCAGGCAAAAAATCATTTAATTAAAAGTGGCCGGCTTTATGAATGTTACGAAAGTCAAACTGAGCTTAATTTACAGCGTAAAGCCGCAATTGCTTCCGGACAAGCCCCAATTTATAATCGCGCTTCCCTAAATTTAACCAATGAACAGAAAAAAAACTATCAAGATCAAGGAATTCGGCCTTATTATCGCTTTTTACTTGAAGATAAAATTGTGGCTTGGGATGATAAAGTCAAAGGTCGTATCGCTTATGAGGGCCGGCATTTTTCTGATCCGGTTGTAATTAGAGAAAATAATGTTCCAACTTATACTTTTTGCTCAGTAATTGATGATTTTGATCTAAAAATTACCGATATTATTCGCGGCGAAGATCACTTAACCAATACCGCAATTCAAATTCAAATTTTTGAAGCTTTAAAGGATTTATATCCCGATTCGTCAATTCCGGATTTTGCCCATTTGGCCTTAATTAAGGCCAAGGATGCTAAAATTTCTAAAAGAGAGGGCGGTTTTGACATCAAATCACTAAGAGAAGATGGCTTGGAGCCACTGGCAATTATTAATTTACTCGCTCAAATCGGTACTTCAGAAGCACTCAAAATCTATGATCATATCGATAAATTAGCCAAGGATTTTGATTTTTCTAAATTCAGCAAATCAGCAACCAATTATGATTTAGGCGAGCTTGAAAATATTAATCAAAAATTATTAGCGGTAACTGATTTTGAACAGATAAAATCAAAATTGGCAGCTTTAAATCCCAAGATCGATCACTTCTTCTGGCAGGCCCTAAGATCAAATATCACTTTTTTAGGTGAAATCAAAGATTGGTGGGATATCTGCAAGCAACCTTTTCATTTTGAACATCAAAAAGAAGATATAGAATTTTTACATCTTGCTGCTAGTTTATTACCTGAAGATACTTTAAATCAAGATTGTTGGAATATTTGGCTAGATTTAATTAAATCAAAAACCAACCGCAAGGGCAAAGATTTATTCATGCCTTTACGACTAGCTTTAACTGGCCAAACTCACGGTCCGGAACTAAAAATCCTGGTTAATTTGATAAGTAGAGACGACATCATCGCTCGTCTTAATTAATTATTAATATGATTGAAATTGCTATTATTGAGGAAAATCTTGATAAAATAAACGCCATTTACAGCTTTATTGGACTTCTTGAAGTGCATTACTCAATGTCAAAGGGGAAATTCCTGTCTGATATTAGAAATGCCAAAGAACATCTAAAAAAAGCAATTACCAGCTGGGCCTATGATATTGACAATAAGATCACCGATTATAAAAATAAGGAAGATCAGGTGCCGCAAATTATCGCTAATATCAATCAATGCTTAAAATATTTGGATGCTTTTTTAAGCGAAAAAAAATTCAAAAATATCGAATCGCTAGAAAGCGAATTAAAAGAATTAATCTCTTTTTTAGAAACTTATTCCAAACAAGAAACCCTAGACATAATCGGCAAAAAATACGACCTCAAAACTTTAAAAAGTAAGATTCTGTTTTTGACTTCTTAATTCCCCACTTGTTTGTTGCCAACCCTAAATAAGCTTTTCTATATAGTGCCCCCCAAATTTCAGACCACTAACCCAATTTTTTAACGAGACTTTTTTACCTTAAAATATTATTAATTCTTCATTAACAAATAACGAGGTAAAAATATGTCAATTGCAACTAAGCATTTAAACCGAACTTTCACCCAAGAAACCAACCCAAACCCTTTCAAACAGAGCCCTAATGTCACTTTATTAATCTTCAATTAAACACAACAGGATATTTTGAATTTTTTAAGAATTTCTTCTT
>CAZUPN010000039.1:0-14617 GCA_964622015.1 uncultured Rhizobiaceae bacterium
CAAGCAAAAAACATATAGCCAAGCTGACTACAGGTTGAATAAGCGATAATTTTTTTAATATCATTTTGAGTAATGGCAATTGTGGCAGCAAATATCGCAGTAGCGGCGCCAATTAAAGTCACCATTGCTAAAGCGATCTTAGAATGCTCAAAAAGCGGTGAACATCTGGCCACCAAAAAAATGCCGGCAGTAACCATAGTTGCCGCATGGATTAGGGCTGAAACTGGGGTGGGGCCTTCCATAGCATCAGCTAGCCAGACATGCAATCCAATTTGAGCTGATTTACCCATAGCGCCGATAAAGAGCAAGATACAAATGGCGTCAATGCTTTTAAACTGGGTGCCAAAAAGCATAAATTGATCATTAAGATGGAATTTGACATTATCAAAAACAGTAGAAAATTCAACTGAGCCAAAACAGTTATAGATTAAAGCGATAGCAATAATTAGGCCAAAATCACCAACCCGATTGACAATAAAAGCTTTCATTGCGGCTAAATTGGCAGAGTTTTTCTTAAACCAGAAGCCAATTAATAAATAGCTGGCAAGACCAACCCCTTCCCAGCCAACGAATAATTGAATAAAATTATCAGCGGTGATTAAAATTAACATGAAAAAAGTAAAGAGCGATAAATAAGACATGAATCTTGCAATGCCATCATCTTCTTTCATATAGCCAATTGAGTATATGTGAACTAAACTGGATATGAAGGTTACAATTACTAACATAATAGCGGTTAATTGATCCAATTTTAATGCCCAATTAGCGCTAAAATTGCCAGATATTATCCAGCTATTTAAAGTAACGACCTGGCTTTGAGTAGAATCTGATGCAACATCAAAAAATATTTTTATTGCCAATATTGCCGAAATTACCAGCAGAGAGCTGGTAATAATTTGCGCCAATTGATCAGTATTTTTTTTAGGCAAGATAAATCTCAGGCGACTAGCAAAAGCAGCGATCAGGAAGCCAATCAATGGCAAAAAAGTTACTAATTTTAACAGCATTTTTAGTTATTTTAGATTTTAAATTTGATAAATCCTTCTTTTGGTTATTAGCGCTCTTCGTCTGTTGTTATTGCGGCGAAAGCCGGAATCTATCAGTCAACAGTTACGATGTTGTAAGATCGATTCCGGCTTTCGCTGCAATAACAAAAGACAAAAGGCTCTATTAGAAAAACTAAGGTAACTTAAATAATAATGATAAAATAATCAAATCAAAATTTGCTATATAAAATCTCATCAATTGATTTTAGATTTCATTATGGCAGAAAATTGTTGACTTAACAAGTTGCTGGTTAAAGAATCTTGGTTTTTTAGCGACGATGGTATGTAGATAATTTTTACTTTTTTGGCGTTTAAAAATTTTTAATGAGTTATAAGGATCTGCAAAAATTTAAGATTAATTTCTCAAAAAAAGCTAAAAGCTTGACCAATCTTGCTGTCTTTCTGGCTTTATTTTGGCCGGCATTAGCCTTAGCGCTACCGGATTGTTCTGACCCTATTATCACTGATAATAGCCGCAATCCCGGAGTTAATTGCGTAATGTCAAATTGCGCTTCAATTTCTTCTGCAATTGCTAACCCCAATCTTAATTGCGTACTTGAAAATTGCGCTACAATTACTGGTAATCCGGTTTTAACTGGCGCTAACGCTAATTGTTCTTATTTTAATCCGCCATCTGGCTTGCAGCCTTGCTCTACTCTTGCTGTTGCAAATCGTAATCCGGGGGTAAATTGCAATCCTTTAGGTCTGGTTTTATGCTCCTCTCTTGCTTCAGGTAACCGTAACCCAAGGATTAATTGTGCTGATTTGATCGATTTGCCATTATATTCAGATATTAAGGTTGATGTGCCAAATAATCATAATGCTGATGCTGGTAAAAATTCAGTTAAGGAATGCTCAGCAATTACCAATCCCAGTCCAAGCGCCACCCCGTCTTTGATAGTTGGCTCTGATTATGCAATTCATAATAAAGATTGTATTAGATTTTGTGATCATGTTGAGGCGGGGATTACCGCAAATAATGGCGTTAATTGCGTTACCAGAAAATGTAATCAGGTTGTAAGTCCCAATATTCCATTACCAATTACAAGCGGCGGTACTTGCGCGATGCAGGATTGTAGGTTGCTTAATCCTGATGAGCTAAATGATACTAAATTTCAAGATGATACCAAAAAATATTGTAATGGCGATGGAATTAAATGTTATGAATTTACCAAAGATAAGTTGCAATTTTTAATTCCAAGATTTAATAACACCATGTGTAAATTACATGATTGCCCCCCACCTTCAGCTTCAGCATCTTGCGCTCCTGACGATACTTTAAATATAACTAATCAGGGCAGTAATTATAACACCGCTTATAAAAATTCTATTTGTGGCGGACTTAGTATTTCGCAAATGTGTAGTCCGATTTCTTGTAAGCCAACGGTTTTTCGTGGTTATCGTTGCTCACCAGAAACTGATGTTGATCCTCCTCCTTCGATACCAAATCCTTCATGTGATCAAACCGGACCTAATGCCAGTTGTGATGATTCCGGTTTTTGTTATTTAACAATTGATTGTAATTTATCTCCAAATCAGCCGGAATGTGTTGGCACTACCGACGATACCGATCCTACCAATGTTGATGATGTAACTAATGCCTGGTTTTATCGCCCAGTTCCGATGAGCAAAGCAACTGATGGTAATGGTAATATCAGGGGTCATATGAATGATGATTTATGCTATACAAAAGGTGATTTAAAAGCTAATGGTTGGGGTTGGGATGGAGAAATTGATATGGGTTTGTTTACTATTCCGCTTGGTTATTTTCACTCGCAACTGCCGCCGGATCACAGCAGATCTCCCGGCGCTTGTGGCGTCAACAAGATTGGTAATCGCGGAATTGGTTATATGTATTTATGCGGAACTCACGGCTTATTATATCATTCTCCTGATCCAAAGGGAGTTTACATTATAAATTATGGTCGCGCTAATTATGAAAGGCCCGATCCTCAATATTATCTTAAAGTTTGTACGCGTTATAAAAATACTTTGGCATTTGATGATAATAGCGATATTGCAGCTTGCGGTAAAAGAGAATGTGCAATTAGCTGCGGCTTTGGTTGGTGTTCTTCCCAAGATTGCGGCTATGATAAATGTGTTGATTTAGCGGTCAATGAGAGTAATCCAACTGAATGCGCAATGAGTAATAGTCTTTTTTCTGGCAATCCAAGCAAAAAATGCCTTGGCACCATTGATGCTGATGGTAGTGCTGGCTATGGTGGAGTTAGAATCAGGGCGGTTAAATATGATGATCGAATTTGTGCCTTTTTTGATGTCAGGGGACATCTTGCCTATGATCAGCTTCCTTATTCAATTGCTGGTGCGCATTTTTTTACCGGAAATGAGAAGTTAGAGGATGGTACTTGTATTTCTGGTACCAAAGATTCTGCTGGGAAATGTAATGGATTTGACACTACTGACAATGAAGGCGCTACTTCCAGCTGGCGAACTATTTTTACGGTTTCTTATATTGGTAATATTCTGCCAGATAGCGCTAACCATGAGGGCTATTATGATAAATCCGGCGCTTTATTTAAAGCGCAACAATGCGCTAAAATACCGCTTAGAACTGGTCCGCCAAGAGAATATAATCTAGCTAATATTGACAATTCTCCAAGATTATTTTACCCGCCATTAATAATTGACAGTGTTAAAGTTAGGCGTGGAGGATTTAATGCGGTTGCTGAGCCTAGCCAAGTTTATGGTACCACTGATTTCTTTTATCCGGAATTTGAGGTTGGTTTTGGCACTACTTCACAATTAATGAGCTTAGGTGCCGGCTACACCGGCTATGAAAATGGCAGTGCTGCCGAAGATGATTATAGCACTTCCCCCGCCGCCACAACTATTTCTACTGTTGTTAACTCCATACATTATAATATTGATGTTTTTGTAAGAAAAGAATTTAACCAGGAAACTCACCAGCCGTTATTTTGTCTATATCAGAAAGTTATTGATATCAATGGTAGTCCGCTGCCACCGGTTCAAATTGTTTGTGTAAATCGCCAATATCCTGAGATTAATAATTACCAGTTACGATTAATAAATAGCTCGATACCTGCTAGTAGAGTTGTAATTGGTTTTGATACGACCAGCTCATATTATGATCCTAAAGTTAATATTGGTTACTTAATTGACCCTGGCAGCAATAATATTGATAATGGCTGCAGTGGTGACGATAATTGTTCTCCTAAGGTTGCTACTGATCCGATATCATTAGCAGCTAATGCCGATGGTCGAACTTGTAATTATGGGGTTGGAACCTTGCCAGCAGAAGAATATCCGTTATGTGTGCAAAGAGATTTCTGTAGCAAATTAAAGATTGAATGCGTAATTAATGAAATTGATTATTATAATGCTCAGTATAATCCTCAAATTACCGATTTTAGCACTTTTGAAAATATTCGTAGTGATTGTAACCAAAATATATTGCCGCTTTGTAATGCCAGAAAAGGAATTTTTGCAGGATCAGAGGCAACTGTTGGCGATGACAATCCTAGTGGTATTGCTTCCAATCCTAATGCCTATGGCTGGTTTAATGAAATTTGCATTACTTCCGGATTTGAAACTAAATTAAGACAAGTAGTTGCCCATCAAATTGATAATGCGGTTGGAAAATGTATTATTGATCCTGCAAGCCCCTATTTGACCGACTCTAATAACGCAACTAATTGTGATGAGGGCGGCAAAGCGCCAAATTGCGTTTGTCTTACCTATGATCCAGAGATTAATAATGTAACTGAGAATCAGACTTCAAGACTTGAGACTCCTCATGAAGCTGGTTTATGTACTGATATAATGGTGCCTAATCCTTGTCCGCCAATTACTTATAATCTTTCTCCAAACCCCGATATTTCAGATTTAGATTATGTACTTCAATCGATCAATAATTCAATTACTAATGCTACTTACAATAATTCAACTGGAGTAAATTTATCTCATCAATATCGTAGCTTTGGAAAAGCGGCGCCAAATCCGATTAGATTAGCTGGTCATGCTGATTTTCCAGTAGCTTTCCCCGGAATGAATAATGTTTTTGGTATTTGCAAAGGTTTTTGGAAAAATGCTATAGTTAATAATGTCAGCATTGCTCCGACTCTAAGCTGTGTTAATAATCAGGGGACGGTAGATTGGACTAGTGTGACTAACAATCAATGCATCAGATACTCATGCGAAGCTATAACAACTAGCGGGCCCGATCTACAGGGAAATTATCAGGGAAATTATGGTTCATTAGAAAGTGGTGAAAATAAAGGTTTGGGCAATGCTTTTGCGACTTGGCCTCAATATACTAAAACTAATGATTTCCTAGAAAGTGTAAATGCCACTTCCTGTATTTTTGGATTTAAACCTCATAATAGTAATGCTATAATCAGCAATGGTATAATTACCGGTTATTCAGGCGGCACCTTACCATCTAGGAAATGCGATCAAATTGGCAATTGGCGCCGCCAACCACCAGCTATTAATTATTGCGAAAGAATCACTTGTCCGGCCTTAATTCCTCCAACTCCGACCTCGGTTAGAGATATTGCTGCCTGGCAAGCTTGGCATCGGTCAGGAGGAGCGGCTTTCCCATCAGCTAATGCTTCCAGAAGCAACATAAGGATCCAAAGCGATGTTAATTCCAATTCTTATGCCACCGGTATTTGTAATAATAATTTAGGGTTCTTTAATTCTCCTGGAGGTCGGGCTCCAACTCTTGGTTGTAATTATCTTGGTAATTGGGAAAAAGTAATCAATCCTTGTGTCACTAATTGCGCAGCAATTAGTGTAGAAGCCGGCTCCAATGATAATGATGGCCATGCTTCATGGGCGCGAGTAGATAATGTGGCAATAGGCTCTTCTAGACCAGGGGTATTTTTACAATGTCAGACTGGTTATGTAGTGAGCGGTTACACAGGTGTTCCAGCCAGATCTTGCTATTCGGCGCAACTTGATTCTGGGGTAACTGTTAATTTATTTGATCCGGCGCAAAATAGCTGTATTAATAAATGTCAAGGTGGGGCTAAGGATCCGGTTAATGGCGTTACCACCCACCCATCCTCAACTGGCACCAAGACCATAATCTGGCCTGATACTAATCTTGGTGAAGATGCTTATATGTCTGATGTTGAAAATTTAGATGCTAATCATTTTCAGCAAGGAAGAACCAATGGTCACTATCTGCTTAGCAGGCATTGCAATTCTAACAACGGTACCTGGTCAAGTCCAAAAATATTATGCGCTGCCAATCAGGGTCAGATTGGTAATGCTACTTACAATATTGTTGGTCAATCAGTACCAAGTAATCCTAATTCAATAGTGGTTGCGGGGGGGGCTGTAAATGGTACCTGTGTTAGCGGTTACTGGGCCCATAATTTAAATTTAGATCCATTGCCATCGCGTCAATGCTCCTATGCAAATTCAGCCAATAATATTGATGAAGTTTTCTTGCAATTAGTCGATAACAGTAATGATTGTGAACTTACTAGTTGCTCCATAAAATCGGGTGATTTATATGGTAGCGGCTCTCAATATGCTGTGTATAAATGTACTTCGCGACGTATAACTATTTGTAGTAGTTTTTGTGGTGGCTTCTTCGGCTCTTGCCACTGCACCACTAAAACCGCCGCAAGTTGTGCAGATTATTGCGCCGAAGCACCTATGTCTTGTGCTTTTGTGAGCTGCACTGATGGAGCTTGTAGGCAGCAATCTATTGATAACACGATCATAGACCAGTATACTTCCGGCCAAACGGCGCCATTGAGATGTAGGAATAATTTTGGCCATAAAATTACCGGCAGTAGAGCTATCGGAGATGATACTGATATTTGTAATGCTGGTGATGGGAATTATTTTTCAACTACCGACAGAACGACAGCTCCTCCTATCGTCACTTGCCAGAGTAATGGTCAATGGTCAGCTGTAACTAACGACTGCAGCCCTTGTCGTGGCTGTACTAATAGTAGCGATGTTTCAGGCGAAACCTCATCAGGATTGTTGAACCAAAGCTGCGTTCATAAAGAAATGTGTCTATTTAATAATGCTACACATGAAGATTGGCATGATCCAGATCTTGATCTTGATAGTGGCGCAAGATGTCATAATGATGGAACTGTAGTTAAGCCACAATGTAGTGATCAGTCTTGTTCTTCTGTAGATGGTGGAGTGCCAATACCTTTTGATAATTTTATTATGAATCATCTTGAGATCAAAAGCAGCTATAATCTTTATTCAGATCCCGGTGATTGCGGTAGTCATGATGATGGAAGTTTATGCGCTACAATGCAAATTAAGTGTTTTGACGGTAGGATCTCCGCAAAGATGCAAGCCCATCAAAACAGATACATAGATGAAGCGCAGGCTAGTTGTGATAATGATACCTACAGTTGGTAATCCTCAATATTTAGCTTTACTCCAAGCTTAAAAAACATTTCATCATGGGTGGTAATTATTGCCAAACCATCATTTTTAACCTTACTGTCAATTAAATTATAAAGCCTTTCCTTAGAATCATTATCTAAATTATTGCTTGGCTCATCTAATAACCAAATCATTGCTGGGCAGCATAATAATTTAGCCAAAAAAACCTTTTTTTGCCAGCCAGCAGATAATTTTCTAATTTCAATATCGGCAAATTGCTCTAAATTAAAATATCTTAAAGCAGCAGGAACTAAAATCTCGCTGTCTTTAAGCTTGGCATAAAAACTCAAATTTTCGATCACCGTTAAATTAGATCTTAGTGCAATTTTATGGCCTAAATATTCTAAATCAGAATTAAATTCATCTCTAAAATCCTCAATATCATGATTGTCCCATAAAATTTTTCCTTGATTTAGCTGATATTTATCTTCATTATTTAAATCCTGCTTAAAAAAATTGATATTTGGCTTACTAATGCCAGCAATTATTTTAAGCAGGCTCGATTTTCCGCTGCCATTTTTACCAGTAATTATCAGCGCCGATCCCGGGCTAATTGAAAAGCCGAGATTGCAAAAAACTTTTTTATAATTTTTTTCAAAAGATAAATTTTCAATTGTTAGCATTTTATGAAGTATAATCGTTTTAATTTGAAAAGTGTTTTGAATTATATTAGCTATGGTGAATCTAAAAATCCAAAACATCTTGTGATTTTTCTTCATGGCTATGGCTCAAATAAAGAAAATCTAATTACGTTGGCCCATCATTTTTTTGATTGTCTGCCCGCTACCTTATTTATTTCACCTGACGCGCCATTTTCTCTGGCTGATGATTTTTTTGGCAATGGTTTTTTTAATTACGGCCATAAATGGTTTTCAATTGCAACTAATAGTGATGACCAAACTTTTCAATCATCCCTAAATAAATCGGCGCCGGAAATAAAAAAATCAAATAACATGCTATCTTTTTTTATCGATGAATTACTTGAAAAATTTAATTTAAAAGCCAAAAAATTATTTTTAATCGGTTTTTCACAAGGCGCGATGATGAGCGTTTATCAAGGCTTGATCAGGAAAGAAGAAATTGGCGGTGTTATTTCTTATTCTGGCAAAGTAATATTACCTACTTCTTTAAGTGAGCATGGTCAGGATATTTTATCTAAACCCCATATTTGTTTATTTCATGGCAAAAAAGATACGGTGGTTGCTTTTGAAAATTTTTTACAATCAAAAGATGCGCTAAGAAGACATGAAATTCCTTTTGAAGCCCATGAATTTCATGATTTAGAACATCATATTATTGCCGAAGAAATTGAACTTACCAAAAAATTTATCTCTAAAATCAATAGCTAAAAATCATGAGACTATCAAATTATTTTTTACCAACTTTAAAAGAAAATCCATCTGATGCGGCCGTAACATCGCATCAATTAATGATCAGAGCAGGGATGATTCGTCAAACTGCTTCCGGTATTTATAGTTGGCTACCATTAGGACTCAGGGTTTTGAGAAAAATTGAGGCAATCATCAAAAGCGAAATGGATAAAATTGGCGCTTTGGAAGTTTTGATGCCCACCATTCAGCCTGCAGAATTATGGAAGGAGTCCGGTCGCTATGAGGCCTATGGCAAAGAAATGCTTAGAATTAAAGATCGTCATGATCGCGATATTTTATACGGCCCAACCCATGAGGAAGTAATCACTGATATTTTTAGAAAAAATATTACCAGTTATAAGGATTTACCAAAGAATTTTTATCAAATTAACTGGAAATTTCGTGACGAAATTCGCCCGCGTTTTGGAGTGATGCGAGCTCGTGAATTTTTGATGAAAGATGCTTACTCATTTGATATTGATGATATTGCGGCTAAAAAAACCTACAATTTAATTTATAGCAGCTATTTTAAAATTTTTAAAAGAATGGGTCTTAAAGCAATCGCTCTTAAAGCCGATACTGGCGCAATTGGTGGTGATTTATCGCATGAATTCCATGTTTTAGCTGATAGTGGTGAGAGCGCGATTTATTATGATCAAAAATTTGATCAAATTTTAGCCTCTAATGATTTTGATATTGATGAAATGCAAAAAATATATGCAATGGCAGATGAAATGCATAATCAAGAAAAATGCCAGGTTCCAGAAGATCAGCTTGCTAAAAAAAGAGGCATTGAAGTTGGTCATATTTTTAATTTTGGCGCTAAATATTCAAAAACCCTAAATGCCGCAGTTACTGATATTGATGGCAATAAAATCTATCCTAATATGGGCTCTTACGGTATCGGAGTTTCAAGATTAGTCGCGGCAATAATTGAGGCAAATCATGATCAAAGTGGCATTATTTGGCCCAAAAATGTCGCACCTTTTAAAGTAGCGGTAATTAATTTAAAAGTAGGAGATTGCAATTGCGATAAAATTTCTGAAGAAATATATCAGAAATTAAGCGCTAATAATATTGAGGTTCTTTATGATGACACTAAAAATAATATTGGCCAAAAGCTTGCAATTATTGACTTAATCGGGATTCCAACTCAAATTATTGTTGGCCCAAGATTGGCTGCCTTGCAAAAAGCAGAAATCAAGGATCGCAAGACTTCTAACAAAAAAGAGATGTTATGTAATGAAATTTTAGGCTGTAATCTTTTGTAATAAAAATTACTTTGCAATATCGTGTAATTAATTTGATTATGTCTTTTTTTAAAACAAAAGATATTGAATCAAATTAATTTAAATAAATGATAACCGTCTCACAAAGAACAATCAGTAGTAAAATAAGCTGTTGCGGTATTGGTTTGCATTCCGGGCTAAATGTCTCATTAACCCTTTCACCGGCTCCGGTTGATACTGGGGTGGTATTTAGAAGAACTGATATGCTTGCCCTAGCTGCAATTATTGAAGCTAATTATAAAAATGTCAGCGAAACCACTCTTGGAACTACAATTTCTAACCTATATGGCGCCAAAGTTTCAACCATTGAGCATTTAATGGCAGCAATTTGGGGTTGCGGAATTGATAATATTTTTATTGATATTAATGGTCCCGAAGTGCCGATAATGGATGGTAGCTCAGAACCCTTCGTATTTTTAATTGAATGTGCTGGTATTCATATTCAGGATAAATCTCGTCGGGTAATCGAGATTATGGAAAAAATTTCAATTACTGATAATGATAAAGTCATTAGCGTTGAGCCCTCAAGAGAATTTGTAGTTGATCTCCATATTGATTTTAGTCACGAACAAATTAAGCAGCAAAAATTTGACTATCACTCAACTTACGCCTCATTTAAAAATGATTTATCCCGCGCCAGAACTTTTGGTTTCAAGCATGAGATTGAAAAGCTGCACCAAATGGGCCTTGCAAGAGGAGGATCTTTAGAAAATGCAATCTTGGTTGATGAAAAAGGCGTGGTTAATAAAGAAGGCCTAAGATATAGCAACGAATTCGTCCGTCATAAAACCTTAGATTTTATCGGCGATACTTATTTAGCCGGCCATTACATAATCGGTCATTTCAGCGCCTCCAAAGCCGGCCATGCCATTAATAATAAAATGCTACATCAAATATTTTCTAAGCAATCAGCTTGGAGACTTGTATAATTTCCTTACTTTTTTCTGCAGCAATGGGTTTATTGACCCATTGCTGCAACTTGATGTAACTACAAATTCTAAGTTATGCCGGTTCAACAAATTTTTTAAACTTATCTTTCATCCCGTCAAAATTTTTAGCATCGGGCAAAGGGTCTTTTTGTTTGGTAATATTTGGCCATTGCTTGGCGTATTTACGATTGATTTCAAGCCAATCGATTAGATTTTCAGATTCGGGGTTGATTGCTTCAGCAGGGCATTCAGGGACGCAGACGCCGCAATCGATACATTCATCAGGATCAATTACCAGCATATTTTCACCTTCGTAAAAACAGTCAACCGGACAGACGGTAACGCAGTCAGTATATTTGCATTTTACACAATTATCAGTAACAATATAAGTCATTTTAAGCTATTAATTTAACTAATTTATTGGCTAAAATTTCTGCCAATTTGATCTTGGAAATTTTTCCTAATTTTTTAACCTTTAGATTTTTATTAATCAAAAAAGCATCGGTTTGATTATTACCAAATATTGCGCCGTTCTTAATGTCGTTAGCAATAATTAAATCACAATTTTTGCTTTTTAATTTTTCTTTGGCATATTTGATCAAATCGGTGCTTTCAGCGGCAAAACCAACTATAATTTGAGGGCGATTTTTGCTATTGCCGATTTCCTTTAAAATATCAATATTTTTTACTAATTTTAAGTTTAAATTACTAGAATTATTTTTTTTAATTTTATCGGTTGCAATATTTTCTGCTTTAAAATCAGCAACTGCGGCACAGGCGATAAAGATATCAGTTTTAGTGATTAATTTTTTACAATTTTCATACATTTCATCTGCAGTTTTTACCGTAATAATTTTTTCTTTTTTTAATGGCAGATTTAATTTTATATTGGCGGCAATTAAAGTTACATCCGCTCCCATCTCATCCAAAATTCTTGCTATTTCTATTGATTGCGTACCGCAAGAATAATTGCCAATAAATCGAACCGGATCAATTGGTTCATAGGTTGCGCCACCGGTGATAAGTATTTTTTTGCCCTTTAGTAAATTTTGATAATTAAAATAATCTTCGACTGCCTTGGCGATATTTTCTGGCGCACTCATTTTACCAATACCATATTCGCCACAGGCTAAAATATCAGTTTCGGGGTCGATAATTTTAATGCCGGCTTCAGGTAATTTGTTAAGATTTTTTTGGTTACTTACGCTATTAAACATTTTTTCATTCATTGCTGGCGCAATTATTACCTTTTTATTGGTTGCTGAAATAATCGTTGAAGCTAAATCATCAGCTTGACCACCGGCAATTTTAGCAATAAAATCAGCGCTGGCTGGTGCTACCAAAATTAAGTCATTTTGCCTTGATAATTTAATATGACCGATTTCCATCTCATCTTTACTTGAAAATAAATCATCATAAACCTTATTTTGGCTGATTGCTGAAACTAAAAGTGGAGTGATAAACTCAGTTGCGGCTTTAGTCATTACAACATTTACCTGATAAGATCTTTTTTGTAGCAAGCGAATTAAATCAAGTGATTTATAGGCAGCAACGCTGCCGGTAATAATTAAAAGAATTTTTTTTGAATTGTTATCGCTATTTTTCCTGATCATTTGAAAATAAATTTTCTGATTTGTTAAAAGTTACAATGCCAAGATGTTTTAATGCCAAAGCAGTTAAAATTCGACCTCTTGGGGTTTTTTCAACAAAGCCTTTTTGAATTAAATAAGGCTCAATAGTGTCTTCAACCGTATCCTTATCCTCGCTAATTGCTGAGGAGATGGTATCGATTCCAACTGGCCCGCCACGATAATTTATGGCAATAAAATTTAAATAACGGTGATCAGAGGCATCAAGGCCGACTCCATCAATTTCAAGCCTTCTTAGTGCGGTATCGGCAATTCTTTTATCGATAATTTTAGCGTTTGCGGCAGCTGCAAAATCGCGCACTCTTTTTAAAAGTCGAATTGCAATTCTTGGGGTTCCGCGAGATCTTTTGGCAATTTCAAAGGCGCCATCATCTAAAATATCGATCTTTAAAATTTTAGAATCGCGCAGGATAATTTCTTTTAATTCTTTAATATTATAAAAATCAATTCTCATTAAAATACCAAAGCGATCGCGTAAAGGATTGGCAATCATGCCGATTCTGGTGGTTGCTCCAACTAAGGTAAATTTTGGCAAGTCAATTTTAATTGCTCTGGCAGCCGGACCTTCGCCAATAATAATATCAAGCTTAAAATCCTCCATTGCCGAATATAAAACCTCTTCAACATTTTTATTTAAGCGATGAATCTCGTCGATAAATAATACATCGCCAGTTTGTAGATTAGTAAGAATTGCCGCTAAATCTCCAGCTTTAGAAATAATCGGGCCGGCAGTACCTTTAAAGCCAACCCCGATCTCATGGGCAATAATTTGCGCTAAGGTAGTTTTTCCAAGTCCGGGGGGGCCGTAAAATAAAGAATGATCTAAAGAGTCAGAGCGGTTTTTTGCCGATTGAATAAAAATATCAAGATTTTCTTTAAGTTTTTCTTGGCCTAAAAAGTCTCTTAAAAAAAGCGGACGCAAAATATTTTCATTATTATTTAGGGTCGCATCCAAAGATTTTTTAAGCTTGGGATCTAAATTTTCATTTCTTGGCATATTTTAAAATTTATTTTTTGATAATTCCCGAAGCGATCCGGTGATCAGGCTTTCAAGGGTAATCTCCTGATTTTGATTAATTAAGCCAACTATTATTTTATAAGTATCAGATTTTTTATAGCCTAAATTTTCTAAAGCAGAAATTGCATCATCAACTATCTGATTATCAATTTTAGAATTTTGCTGATTGGTAAAATTAATTCCAAAATCAGTTGCTAGCCCTAATTTTTTTGGACTTTCTTTTAATTCGCCAACAATTCTTGCTGCTAATTTTGGACCAATACCGGCGATTTTGGTAAATGATTTTACATCTGAGGTAATTAAGGCCCCAGCTAATTCTTCAATATTAAAAAAGCTTAAAATTTTTAAAGCTACTTTATTTCCAACCCCTTGAACCTTAGTTAATTCATGAAACCATAATTTTTCAATCTTATTAATAAAGCCATATAATTCAATTGCATCTTCCTTTACTACAGTGGCAATGGTTAGCGATATTTGGTCGCCTTTTGGAAATTGTTTTAAAAAATTACCGGTTTTACTTGAAATAAAAACCAAATATCCAACTCCTGATACATCAATTATCGCTTGATCTTCCTCAATTGAATCAATATAGCCTTTTAATTTTGCGATCATATATTTTATTTAAAATAACTAAAATTACTAACAGCCTTTTAGATTACAGACAAAATATCAACTATCAAATAATTAAATAAAATTTCCTTTTTTACAAAATTCATAAAATTGATTTAAAAATAAATGCCTAAAAAAAATCTGCTAAAGACCTTATTTTATTTGATTCATGTTTTTTAACCTGTTCAAATTGATACAGTTTAAAAAACAACTTTAAAGATCTTTTAAGATTTTTGACAATTGCATAAAGGGCCTGTTGAATTCCAATCTCCAAAAACCTAAATTTTTAATATTTTTTC
>CAZUPN010000040.1:0-14407 GCA_964622015.1 uncultured Rhizobiaceae bacterium
ACCCGCGACCTCCTGCGTGACAGGCAGGCGCTCTAACCAACTGAGCTACACCCCCCTTTTATATGAAAAAAAACGACAAATGATATGACTTCATGAAAATCTTGAAGGACGTGACTATAGATGCCTGTAATTAAAAAACAAGAGTCACGGTAACAAATTTTTGATTATACCAAATCCCATCTAAAATTCATTATATAGCGAGATATTTTTGAGAAAAAATTTTAATTAAAAATGAATTTTAGATCGGATTTGATATTAGATAGTCTTCCTTCGCTAAAGCTGCGGCGGACAGCCTTCGTCAAATCTACAACTGGCGAAGCCAGCCGTAGCCTTGGCGAAGGCTGGTGGGCGATGACAGGCTCGAACTGCCGACCCTCTCCTTGTAAGGGAGATGCTCTACCAACTGAGCTAATCGCCCCAAAAACAAGCAAGACCCACCCATATAAACCAAAAACTGATAAATATGAGCAGGTCCCCTAAAACGATTTGATCGTTAAATAAAAATTTACTTAACTGAATCTTTCAAAGTTTTGCCTGCAGTAAATTTAACTCTTTTAGAAGGTTTAATTTGAATTTCTTTACCAGTTTGAGGATTGCGTCCTTTTCTAGCTGGAGTTTTAACAACTTTAAAACTTCCAAAACCAATTAAACTTACGGTATCGCCTTTTTTAAGAGCCTTACCAACTACTTTTAAGAAAGCTTCTAAAAAAGCTGAAGCATCTTTTTGAGGAAAACCAGTATCGTTAGCAATTGCTTTTATTAAATCTGTTTTGTGCATTGTGTTAGACCTTTGATTATTAATATTATGAACTAGTACTAACATAAGTCAACAACTTATAAATGAAGCTAATCATTTGCGAGCTGCAAACCATGTGTTAAGCGCCAACTTATATTGAAAAAATATTAAAGCAACTAATTTATTGCAATTTTTTTAAAAAAATTTACTTTGCCTAAATTTACGAAGGAGCGTTGATAACATTAAGACCGATAATAAAATTATCAATTCTTACATAAAATATCATTGTCGCTTACAATAAAATCAAGGCTTCGATCATTTTCTTCAATTGGCAAAATCCCGTCAAACTTCTGCAAATCATAGGCCAGACCGACAAAAATAACGTCGCTTTTTTTTAAAGCAATTAATTTTCTTGGTGCTTGCAAAAAATTAATAGTACGATCATAAAATCCAAGACCCATGCCAATTCTTGATAATCTGGCATCAAAAGCAATTAGAGGCACTAAAATTACATCTGGAATTACATGATTTAAAAAATTATTTTCTGAATTTGGTTCTAATATTTTGGGATAATAATCATTAGCCTTAAGCTCTACTCCTTCCTTGATTAAAGCAAAATCAAGATAATGATTTTTTTTGATAATTTTTGGTAAACAAAAATCAATATTATTGGCGATTAAAAAATCTTTTATTAAATCGAGCCGCACCTCATTATTGATTGGCTGGTATAAAGCAAATATTTTGCCTGTTAATGGCGATATTTTTGGTAAAAAATTATTAATAAAATTTTGATTAATTTTTTGAGATTTAGCATCAATTTCTGTTTGGCTGAGCGATGATCTTTGGGATCGGAAAATTTTTCTGATTTCTGATTTTTGATTAATTGTGTTAGCCATATTGATAACTATAGATATTCTTCAATACCCCCCCTCTCCTACAAGGGGAGAGGGGTATACGGAGATTTTATTAGTTATTTACCATCATCAGCAGCTACTTCTTCAGTAGGCTTTTCCTGATTGGCAGTATTTCTGAATCTAGCAGCAATTAAGCCGGTACCGGCAGGAATTAAGCGACCAACGATGATATTTTCTTTTAAACCTTTTAGATGGTCATATCTTCCTTGTACTGCAGAGTCAGTAAGTACTCTGGTAGTTTCTTGGAAAGAAGCGGCAGAAATAAATGATTTAGTCTGTAATGACGCTTTAGTAATTCCAAGTAGTACCGGAATTGATTCAGCGGGACGTAAATTTTGTGAAATCGCCTTTTTATTAGTTTCTTCAAATACATCACGATCAACATATTCTCCAACCAATAAAGTTGTATCACCAGCAGCAGTAATCTCAACTCTCTTTAGTGTCATACTGATAATTACTTCAATATGCTTATCGTCAATTTTTACACCTTGCATGCGATAAACTTTCTGTACTTCATTTACCATGTAATTAGTGAAAGCTTGGATGCCGGCAATCTTTAAAATGTCATGTGGCACCGGATTACCATCAACTAAAATATCGCCTTTTTTAACATAATCCCCTTCACCAACAAATAAATGCTTGGTTTTAGAAACCATATATTCAACTGGTAAAATATCAGCATTATCAGATCTGACGATGATGCGACGTTTGGTTTTATAATCTTTACCAAATTCAATGCGACCTTCAATTTCACTGATGATTGAAGCATTCTTTGGTTTACGGGCTTCAAATAACTCAGCAACTCTAGGTAAACCACCAGTAATATCACGAGTCTTTGAAGATTCCTTAGGAATTCTTGCAATCACATCGCCGGTTTTTACTTCATCATTATTTGATACCCCAATAATAGTGCCAACTGAAAGCTGATATTCTTTTAGCACCTCACCATCCTTAGAAACTACTGTGATTCTTGGCTTTAAATCCTGTTTACTATATTGCTTCCAATCAATTACTATTTTGGTTGAAACTCCAGATGATTCATCAATTTTTTCACGCAGAGAAACATTTTCTCCTAAATCATTATATTTGATGATCCCGCTAAATTCAGCAATGATTGGAATATTATAGGGATCCCATTCCGCTAAATGATCGCCCTTATTGATTTTGCTACCATCTTTATGCAAAATAGTTGCCGCATAAGGCAATTTATAGCTATGAATTTCATTTTGCTTATCATCTAAAATCGTAATTTCAGAATTTCTGCTTACTACTACCATTTTACCATCGCGATTAAGCACTGTTCCCTTATCAAGAACCCTAACCACACCTTCTGAACTTGCGGTAATTGCAGATTGCTCCGCTCCTTTTTGAGCCGCACCACCAATGTGGAAAGTTCTCATGGTTAACTGGGTTCCAGGCTCACCAATTGATTGCGCCGCAATCACTCCAATTGCCTCACCAATACTGACGATATTGCCAGTTGACAGATCTCTGCCATAACATTTAACGCAAACCCCATCTTGAGTTTTGCAAGTTAATACTGATCTGGTTTTAATTGATTTAACTCCAGCTTTTTCTATAGCTTCAGCCTTAGCTTCATCAACCGCTTCACCGGCTTTAACAATGATAGTTTTATTGTTACCCGCTTTTACATCTTCAAGTACCACCCTACCAAGAATTTGCTCTGATAATAGCGAAATAACTCGGCCATCATCAATAACTGATTCTAATATTAGGCCTTCCTTAGTGCCGCAATCTTCTTCAATTACAATACAATCTTGCGCCACATCAACTAATCTTCTGGTTAAATAACCGGAATTGGCGGTTTTTAGAGCAGTATCAGCCAAGCCTTTTCTTGCACCATTAGCAGAAATGAAATATTCCAATATATTCAAACCTTCTTTAAAATTAGAAGTAATTGGAGTTTCGATAATTTCGCCTGATGGTTTGGTCATCAAACCTCTCATTCCGGCAACCTGTTTAATTTGATTTTCAGAGCCTCTGGCACCAGAATCAGCCATCATATAAATTGAATTGGCAGTCAAAGGGTTGGTATAAGCTGAGATTACTTTCATCATCTCTTTAGAAGTTTTATCGGTACAATGGGTCCATTCATCGATAACTTTGTTGTATCTTTCACCGGAGGTAATTAAACCATCGCGATATTGTTGCTCTAATCTCTTAACTTTACTTAGAGATTCAGAAATATTTTTTTGCTTGGTTTGCGGGATCATCATATCATCCTTACCAATTGAAATACCGGCTTTACAAGCATTTTTAAAGCCTAAAGCCATGATGCGATCACAAAACATTACAGTTTCTTTTTGTCCGCAATTTCTGTAAACAGTATCAATTAGATTAGTGATGGCTTTTTTAGTCATCGGCTTATTGATGATTTCAAAATCACTTTTCATCGCTTCCGGTAGTGAATTGTATAAAACTACTCTACCTGGAGTAGTGTCCACCCTTTTATAATAACGGTGACCATCAACATCTCTGATTTGATATCTAAATAAAATTCTGTTATGCAAAGTTAAATCTTCGCTATTTAAAGCATGTTCTAACTCATAATTATCAGAAACTACATGTGGCTTAGCATCTGCAAAATCTTTAGCTTGCATTGTCATGTAATAAAGACCAAGAATAATATCTTGTGAGGGCACGATAATTGGCTTACCATTTGCCGGACTCAAAATATTATTAGTTGACATCATTAATACTCTGGCCTCAACTTGCGCCTCAATTGAAAGCGGTACATGGACTGCCATTTGGTCACCGTCAAAGTCAGCATTGAAAGCTGCGCAAACTAGCGGATGTAATTGAATTGCTTTGCCTTCAGTTAATATCGGCTCAAAAGCTTGAATACCAAGCCGGTGTAATGTTGGAGCACGATTTAACAAGACCGGATGTTCTTTGATTACCTCATCTAACACGTCCCAAACTTCAATTGCTTCTCTTTCGACCATTTTTTTAGAAACTTTAATTGAAGGCGATTTGCCGTAAAGTTCTAATTTAGAATAGATGAAAGGCTTGAATAATTCTAACGCCATTTTCTTTGGCAAGCCGCATTGGTGAAGCTTTAATTCTGGACCAACCACAATTACACTTCGTCCCGAATAATCAACTCTTTTACCAAGTAAATTTTGACGGAATCTTCCTTGCTTACCTTTCAGCATGTCGCTTAAAGATTTGAAAGGTTTTTTGTTGGAATTCTTTACCACCGCGCCACTTCTGCCATTATCTAGCAAGGCATCGACTGATTCTTGCAGCATCCTTTTTTCATTTTTAATAATGATTTCTGGAGCTCCAAGCTCAATTAGTCTTTTTAAACGATTATTACGATTAATTACCCGACGATATAATTCATTTAAATCTGAAGTTGCAAAACGACCACCATCAAGCATCACTAAAGGCCTGATATCTGGCGGAATAATTGGTAGCACATTCATGATCATCCAGGCTGGCTCATTACCAGAATCAATGAAATACTCAATTAGCTTTAATCTTTTAACAATTTTTTCTCTTTTTAATTCCGAGGTAACTTCAAATAATTCAGCCCTTAATTCTTTTTGAATTTTTTTAAGATCCAATTTTCTAAATATTTTTTGTACCGCCTCAGCACCCATTTCGGCTACAAAACTGCCATAGCCATATTCTTGCTGATATTTATGATATTCATCTTCACTCAAAATCGCCCCATCTTTTAATGGCGACATCAAGCTGTCAGTAATGATGTAAGATTCAAAATAAATTACTTTTTCAATTGATTTAAGCGTAACCCCTAGGATGGTACTGATTCTTGAAGGTAGTGATTTTAAAAACCAAATATGAGCAATCGGCGCCGCAAGTTCAATGTGACCCATTCTTTCGCGACGGACCTTAGAGCTAGTGACTTCAACTCCGCATTTTTCGCAAACGATACCCTTATATTTGATTCTTTTATATTTGCCGCATAGACATTCATAATCCTTGATTGGACCAAAAATTCTGGCACAAAAAAGACCATCTCTTTCTGGTTTAAAAGTTCGATAATTAATGGTTTCCGGCTTGGTAACCTCACCAAAAGACCAAGATCTGATTTTATCAGGATTAGCAATTGATATTTTAATGGCATTAAAATCCAAAATATCAACTGCGTTACTTGAAAGACTTAATAAACCGTGTGAAGAAGTACCTGCTAATGACATAAATTTATTTAAATTTTATCTTAAAAATTATTAAAAGCTTATTTGCGAACATCTGCTTACGATCAAAATTATTACTCTCTTGGATTGCCACCTCGCTTCGCTTTTTGCAAATGACCGACTCGAGAAATCGTCATTTGCAAGGAGCGTAAGCGAGGCGGCAATCCCAGAATTTACTTATTCTTCTACCAACTCAATATTTAGACCCAAAGATCTGACCTCTTTAATCATTACATTGAATGATTCAGTGATGCTGCAATTGAAGTTTTGATTGCCTTGAATGATTGATTCATAGATTTTTATTCTACCAATCACGTCATCTGATTTAACGGTAAGCATTTCTTGTAGAGTGTAAGCGGCACCATAGGCTTGTAATGCCCAACATTCCATTTCACCAAATCTTTGACCGCCAAAATGCGATTTTCCACCCAGTGGTTGCTGAGTAATCAAGCTATAAGGCCCAATTGAACGGGCGTGAATTTTATTATCAACTAAATGATGCAATTTGAGCATGTAAATATAGCCAACCGTGACTTTACGATCAAATTTTTGACCGGTCCTGCCATCAAAAAGCTCGATTTGACCAGATTTATCAAGACCAGCAATTTCTAGTAATTTAGTGATATATTCTTCTTTAGCTCCTTCAAAAATACCAGTGGCAAAAGGTATGCCATCCTTCATTTTGGAAGCAAATTCAATTAATTCTTGCTCAGACATTGCGTTAATCTTTTTGGTTTCGCTATCTGAAGAATAAACTGCCAGGACTTTTTTGCGTAATTCATCAATGAATTTTGATTTTTCAACCGCAATTTTTTCCAAAAGCTCAGCAATTTGTTTGCCAATATTTTTAGATGCTAACCCTAAGTGAGTCTCAAGAATTTGACCGATATTCATCCGAGATGGCACCCCAAGCGGGTTTAAAACCATATCAACTGGATGGCCATCGGCTGAGTAAGGCATGTCTTCAATTGGCGCGATTTTTGAAACTACACCTTTATTACCATGTCTTCCCGCCATTTTATCTCCTGGTTGCAGGCGATATTTTGAGGCAATATATACTTTAACAATTTTTAAAACCCCTTGCCCTAACTCATCTCCGGCTTTGATTTTTGCAACCTTATCGCTAAATTCTTTTTCGATTTCAGCAATTTTTTTATTATGAGATTTAATTAGATTTTCGGCTTTATCCATTATTTTAGCATCATCAACTACAATCTTCATCAAATTGCCTTTGGAAAGAGCATTTAATTCTGCCCCCAAAACTGCTTTTGATTTAATCTTGTCGATATTATTGACGATTTTTTTGCCGTTAAAAAAGCCAATTAATGCTGATTTTATAGATTCTTCCAAGAAAGAAATAGTAAGATTTTTGCGTCTTGAAAGCTCTTCAATTTCTTGCATTTCAATATAGACCGATCTTTCGTCTTTTTCGATACCTTTACGAGAAAATACTCTAACATCAGTTACAATACCGTTAATTCCGGTTGGGGCGTAAAGAGATGAATCTTTTACATCCAAAGCTTTTTCACCAAAAATTACTTTCAATAATTTTTCTTCTGGCGTCATTGGCGCTTCGCTTTTTGGCGTTGTTTTACCAACTAGCAAATCACCGGCTCTGATTTCAGCACCGATATGAATTATACCTTCTTCGTCAAGTTTGGCCAAAGCTTCTTCACTAACATTTGGAATATCTCTGGTAATTTCTTCAGGGCCTAATCTGGTATCTCTTGCCACTACTTCCAACTCTTCAATATGGATCGAAGTAAAGGCATCTTCAGTTAATAATTTTTCAGAAATAATAATTGAATCTTCAAAATTATAACCATTCCAAGGCATGAAGGCAACACGGACATTTTTACCTAAAGCGATTTCACCATTTTTTATACTATGGCCATCAGAAATAATTTGATTGTCTCTAACTTGTTGACCGATTTTAACAATTGGCTTTTGATTGATACAAGTATCCTGATTGGTTCTTTTATATTTGTTTAAATTATAAACTTCAATTTGAGGAATTCCGGATTTGTGATCTAATGATTCAATAACAATTTTAGAAGCATCAACAAATTTCACTACCCCATCTTTTTTGCTCTTAACCGCGGCGCCAGAGTCGATAGCAATCAAGCTTTCCATTCCGGTTCCAATTAAAGGAGCATCTGGATTTAGCAAAGGAACCGCCTGACGTTGCATGTTTGATCCCATCAATGCACGGTTAGCATCGTCATTTTCTAAAAATGGAATTAAAGTGGTTGCAACCGAAACAATTTGCTTGGTAGAAATGTCAATAAAATCAATTTTATCTGGCGGCAACATCACATATTCGCCATTTTTACGGCAAGTAACCAAATCTGCTTTTATATTGCCATTATCATCAACTACAACATTGTAGGGACTAACCGCAAAATCAACTTCTTCTAATGCAGATAAAAATACTACCTCATCACTTATTTTACCTTTTACAACTTTACGATAAGGAGTTTCAACGAAACCATATTTATTAACCCGGGCAAAAGTAGCCAAGCTGTTAATTAAACCGATATTTGGACCTTCTGGAGTTTCGATTGGACAAATTCTACCATAATGGGTAGGATGGACGTCTCTAACTTCAAACCCCGCTCTTTCTCTGGTTAAGCCACCGGGTCCTAAAGCAGATAATCTTCTTTTGTGAGTTATTTCCGCCAAAGGATTGGTTTGATCCATAAATTGCGAAAGCTGGGAAGTGGCAAAGAAATCTTTAATTGCAGTAATTAACGGTTTAGCATTAATTAAACTTTGCGGCATCACAGTATCAACTTCAATAGCATTCATCTTTTCAACAATTGATTTTTCAATTCTTGAAACCCCAATTCTGAGCTGATTTTCAATTAATTCTCCAACCGCTCTTACTCTACGATTGGCAAGATTATCAATATCATCAGTTTTTAAATCATTATGCTTAATGGCACTTAGAATTTTAATAGTTTTTTTGATATCATCAGCAGTTAAATGCAAAATATCTTTAGCAATCTCAAGACCAAGACGATGATTCATCTTCATTCTACCAACATCAGAAAGATTATATTTAACTGATGAGAAAAATAAGGAATCAAAATAATTCTTGGCAACCTCTATTGATGACGGCGCCTCTCCTAATCTAATTGCTTTATAAACATCAAATAATGAATCTTTTTGGGTCTGGTTTTTATCAACTAATAAGGTATTGTAGATGTAGGGACCAATATCAGATTTGCTTGGGTTGATAATTGAGGCGGTTTTAAAATTTAATTTCTCAAGAACTTCTAAACTTTCAGAAGTGACAACACTGCCGGCTTCAAGCAATATCTCACCGGTTTCTCCATCAATTATATCTTGCGCTACGATGTAGCCAATCAGAATCTCGTCAGTTAAAATATAGCTTTCAAATTTTTCCTTAGCTAATTTATCAATTAATTTAGCATTGACCTTAACCCCTTCTTTGACCCTGATTTCACCACTAACTGCATCAATTAAATCATGGGTAATTTTTTTACCAATCAAACTTTCACCATCAAATTTAGTAGCCCAACCTTTTTTGGTAAGAAAAATATCGATCTTACCATAAAAACCTTTAATAATATCTTCCGACGACATTCCTATGCTTCTAAATAAAGAAGATACTGGAATTTTTCTTTTTTTATCGACTCTAAAATATAAAATATCTTTACTGTCAAACTCAAAATCCAGCCAGGAGCCGATATGAGGGATAATTTTTGCAGTATATAATTTTGAACCTGATAATTTAACATTTTCACTATCAAAAAATACGCCCGGAGCCCTGCGCATTTGCGAAACAATTACTCTTTCAGCGCCGTTAATAATGAAACTACCAGTTTCAGTCATTAATGGAATATCACATAAATAAACTTCTTGTTCTTTAATCGCTTTAATTTCTCTGATTTCGCTATTTTCTTCCTTATGCCACAAAATTAATCGTAGTTGGCAACGCAAAGCCGAAGCATAAGAACGGCCAGCTGATAAGCATTCACGCGCTTCATATTTGGGCTCACCCAAAGCATAACTGACAAATTCCAATGTTACTCTGGAATTAGAATCATTTAATGGAAAAAAGGAATTAAAAACTGACTGAATACCAATATTTTCTCTTTTTTCTGGATCAACATCCGTTTGCAGGAATTTATCATAATTATCCTTTTGCAGCGAAATTAAATAAGGTATTACTTCCTTATCCATAGAATCGCTAAAGGCCTTTCTGACAGCGATTTGATCAAAATTACGAATTTTATTCACCTTGAAAATATCCTCTTTAATATTTGTTATCCTTAAAATATGTTAGAGATATGATAATATTATTTGTAAAAAACCATTAGATTAGCTAGGTAGCACCCTTGATTTAATCTTCATATGAATGAAGGATGAATAAAGTGACAAGCCATAAATTTTACAAACAAAATAACTATTTACAACATATGCCTAAATACCGAAGCGACGCAATACTTATGTAAAAAACTGCTCTACCAGAGTTTTGCTTGCAACTTTCCTCGATTGCCCGCACCGCCTACGATTTTTCGCGAGTAACGAAAGCCTTGAATTTGTCACTCACGAGGAATCTTAGGCGACGCGGGCAATCGAGGAAATGAAAACAAGCCCTAAAAGGTCAATTTGGTTAACAAATTGACCCTCAAAAATTACCTGATAAAACTATTTTAATTCAACTTTGGCACCAGCAGCTTCAAGCTTTTTCTTGATTTCCGCAGCTTCTTCTTTTGAAACATCAGATTTAACAGTCTTTGGAGCAGCCTCTACTAGATCTTTAGCTTCTTTTAAGCCAAGCCCGGTAATAGCTCTAACTTCTTTAATGACATTGATTTTATTTTCACCAGCATTGGTTAAAACTACTTCAAATTTATCTTTTTCTTCAGCTGGAGCAGCAGCGGCAGAAGCGGCAGGAGCAGCGACAGCAAATGATGCTGCAGAAACGCCCCATTTTTCTTCTAACATTTTGCTTAAATCTGATAATTCTATAACCGTAAGAGATGATAAGGTTTTGCAAATTTCATCGAGTTGAGTTGTCATTATTTTACCTATTTTATTAGATTGTTAATATTATTATTTACCAAAAATTATAACCGATTTAAAGATCTTAAAAAAAATCTTAAAACCAGCCAAACCTACAAATATACCAGAGTCCTTTTTGAGGTAACTTCTAGCATATATACTTCCCTTACTGTCATCCCCTTCAAAAGCTGGGATCGCTGCCTTCCTTTGGCGATGACGGTAAAATATTAGCACTTATTCTTCTTTAGTAGCAGCGTAATTTCTAAGCAAAGAAGCTAATCCAGCTGATGGGGCGTTCAATATTCTTACAAAATTCGATTGCGCAGATTTGATTACACCAACGAAAGAAGCTCTTACTTCTTCAATTGAGCCTAATTTAGCTAAATTGGCAATAGCGCTAGCATCAATCATTGCTTTATTTAAATAGCCGGTTCTAATTTTTAGCGCCTCTACTTCTTTTGCAACATTAGTGATTATTTTTGCCAAAGCCACCGGATCTTTAGAATATAAAATGGCATTTGGACCAGTTAATTCAGAAGATAATATTTCTAAATCAGTATCCTTGATTGCCACTTTTACTAAAGTGTTTTTAGCAATCTTCATGAAGCATTTATTTGACTTTAGAGCAACCCTCATATCATAAAGTTGCTTGTCATTCATGCCGCGATAATAAATTATCGCGATAAAATTACTTTCTAAAAGATTTTCTTTTAATTTAGCAATTAGCTGTGATTTTTGGCCTTTGTTCATTTTCTTAAATTAATTATAATGAGTCCACATTAACACTAATAGCTGGACCCATAGTGCTGTTTAAATAAAAATGTAAAATAAATTTTCCTTTAGAGTTTTCAGTTTTAGAATCTTTAACTGCTTTAACGATAGTTTTGATATTTTCAATTAATTGCTCAGCGGCAAAATTTACTTTACCAGCAGAACAGTGAATGATACCCGCTTTATCATTTTTAAAATCAACTTTTCCCTTCATCGCTTCTGACACTGCCTTTTTAATATCGGTAGTTACGGTACCATTTTTTGGGCTCGGCATTAATCCTCTTGGGCCAAGCTTTTTAGCAACTTTGCTAATTTTTTGCATTACATCCGGAGTTGCAATACAGCAATCAAAATCAATAAAACCACCTTCAATTCTAGCAATCAAATCTTCAAGCCCTACTAACATTGCACCAGCTTCCAGAGCTAATTTTTTTTGATCTTCATTATTAGTAAAAACAATTATTCTAACTTTTTTACCAAGACCGTTAGGTAAAAGAATTGAGCCTTTTACTGATTGATCAGTTTGTTTAGCATCAATACCTAATTTTATTGCAATATCTAATGATTCATTAAATTTACGCGCTTGGGTTTGGCTTAATTCCTGAATCTTTTTTACCGCCTCTTCTAAATTAGCAGCGCTTTGCCTAACTAATTTTTTCTTTTCTGATTTTTCTTTTTTTGCACCAGCTTTTTTTACCGTTTTTTTAGCTGCTGTTTTTGTGCTTTTTAGCTCTTTTAGCGATTCAACAACATTAGCGGAATCACTTGCTGATTTATTTGAAATTTCTGACATTTGATATTAGTTGATAATTAATTTTCGATCACCTCTAAGCCCATTGATAGGGCAGAGCCAGTAACCATTTTTACACAAGCTTCAAGATCAGAAGCATTCATATCTACCATTTTTTTCTTAGCAACAGTCGTAATTTGAGCCATATTAATTTTGCCAGCCACATCTTTACCAGGAGCGCTTGATCCTTTAGTAAGACCAATTTCTTTCATGATTAAATATGAAACCGGAGGATTTTTGGTAGTAAAGGTAAAGCTTTTATCCTTATAGGCAATGATAGTAACCGGAATCGGGGTAGAAGGCTCATAATCAAATTTTAGGGCATTAAATTGCTTACAAAATTCCATGATATTTAATCCTTTTTGACCCAAGGCCGGACCAATAGGAGGAGCTGGATTAGCTTTGCCAACCGGAACCTGTAATTTAATTAATCCCAGTACTTCTTTTTTACTTTTAGACATATTAATTAATAGATTTTTACAAACGAACTTATTCTTAAAAAAACTTAAAAAACACCAAATAAATGATGCGAATTAACTATAACCACTAAACTCTCAACCAAGGCGCAAAAATCAAAGTCTCTAAATAATGATAACCGCTATTATTTAACTGGAAAAATCAATTAAAATTGATAATGAGGCGCAAAAATCTAGCTTTAAAATTATAAATTGCAACAATAATTTTATTTTTTAATGGAAATTATTAAAAAAGACCCTAAAAAGCGCGCTAAGAAACTTTCTCAACTTGAGTTACATCAAGCTCAACTGAGGTAGCGCGGCCAAAAATTAAAACTGAAATTTTAACTTTTTGCTTCTCACTATCAAAATCTTCTACCACACCTGAAAAAGATTCAAATGGACCTTCGATAATATTTAGCGCTTCACCAACCTCAAAAATTACATTTTTGCTATCAGTGGCCAATTGGCTATTGAGACTCAAAATCTCTTGCATTTTTGCATCCGATACCGGCTCAGGATTATTTTTGCTGCCTAAAAATCCCATAACTTTAGGGATTGAATTTATTAGATTATAAGCTTCACTATTTAGATTGGCATTGATAAAAACATAGCCTGGAAATAATCTTTGAGTTTCCTGAACTTTCTGTCCTTTTTTGATTTTAAAAACCGCTTTAACCGGGACTAAAACTTCAACAACATATTTATCCAACTGACCTCGATTGATCATCAATTTAATATCATTGGCAATCCGGTTTTCTTGTCCGGCCATGACATTTAATATAAACCACTTATTTTGTGCGTTTTCCATCTTTAGAATTTAAAAATTACTATTTTATTATTACTAAACTTAAAATATGATTCCCATCAGCTTAGATATGATCAAATCAACTATTAAAATACCCAAAGCCACCACTATCACTGACACAACAATGGTTACGGTAGTTAAATATGTTTCTTTTTTTGAAGGTATAGTAAGCTTTTTAAGCTCTTCAATTACATCTTTTAAAAAATTAAGCATCTATACAAGTAATTAAGAATTAATTAAAAAAGCTTTTACAAATAAGCGGGCATATGGATAGTATTTCAACAAAACGCGCATATTTTCTGGATTACCAACGTCACCTGCGAGGAGCCGTAGGCGACGTGGTAATCCAGAAAATTAAGAGTTAATTCTTAATCATTAAGTTGAAAAATATACCAACGATACGTCAAATCCCAGCAACTATCATCTACCACAACAGACATTGTTATTGGCAGGAGCGAGAGGAATCGAACCCCCAACCAACGGTTTTGGAGACCGCTACTCTACCAGTTGAGCTACGCTCCTACTTGTCTGCCTTAGCTTTGGCGAAGGCGGATCCTTGCTACACTTTGGGTGCTATTTTCAAGAATTTTATAACATTACAACCACCCACCTTCGCTAAAGCTATGGCGGGTAATTAAGTAGCTTTGCTACTTAATTACTTTACTTACTACACCGGCACCAACAGTCCTACCACCTTCCCTAATTGCAAATCTTA
>CAZUPN010000041.1:0-14332 GCA_964622015.1 uncultured Rhizobiaceae bacterium
AATAGAAGATATTCGAAATATGCTTAATTTAGTGTCCGAAAAAAGGTTGACAGATTACTTGATCTTAATTCTGTTTTTAAGATTTTTAACCTCAAAATAGCCCTTTCTCTGATCTTCAGGAAATTTCTCAATTGAATATCTTAACATTGTCCGTGGCATTTGAGTGATATATTGATTGAGAAATTTTATTAGCTGATTTTGGTCTTTTTTGCCGGCTTCGCGCAGCATCCAGCCGACTGCTTTATGGATCAAATCATGTTGGTCATTAAGTAATATTTTGGCAATTCTAAAGGTCCATTCGAGATTGTTGTTACGGATAAAATGCCAAGTGGTAACAATTGCGATGCGGCGATGCCACATTATCTCTGATTTTGCTAAAGTTAGGAGTATAGTTTTGTCTTGATTCAGCAAATGAGCACCGATGATTAGATGAGCGGAGCTGTCAACCAAATTCCAATTATTTACCTGTTTTAAATTCTTTAAGTAAAATTTATATAGCTTTTCTTTATCCTCAATTGCTGCTTTCTGGTATTGAATATTTAAAATCAGCAGAGCTAGCAATCTTTCTTCGTTAATTCTGGATTCAATAAGTTTTTGAATTTCTGCTAGTGACAATTTGGAGAAATTTTTAGCAATTTTGCGTAAATTGGGCACCGTGACGCCAATAAATCGATCATGCTGTCCATAATCTCCAATGCCAGTTTTAAAAAAAATACTGGGTTTATTTAAAGAAAGATTGGCAGCTTGTCTTAATGCAGATTTAACGGCTTTAATTTCTTTTAGCATTTTTTGATTTTAAAAGTAAGCGTGATTTTTCTAAATATTTGCCTTCAATTAGCGCTCCGGCGGCGCTTTCGAATTCTTGATTATTGAAGAGTTTGGAAATTTTATCCAGGATGATTTTTATTGCCGCTTCGAGGTCGCTTTTCAATTGCAAAATTTGGCTTTGGCTTTTTATTTCTTCGATTTGTTCTTGTAATAATAGGATTTTTTCCAGGGTCTTTTGATCTGGCTTGACTAGCTTTAAATCCTGTTTGGAACTGGAGTGCTTAGTTTCTCCATTTATGATAATGCCGTTTAATTTTAAAATATATTCGGCTCTGCTGATTGGGTTTTGTAGAATGTTATAGGCCTCATTAATGGCAATTGAATTTTGGATTTTATCTTCAAGGTCAGGATCTGAAATTAATTTATCGGGATGAAATTTTAGTTGAAAATTTAGATATTTATTTTCTAAATCATCAAGATCAAGATCAAATTTTATTGCTAGGTTAAATTTAGCGAAATGATTTAAATCTTGCATAGGATTTGAAGATTTTTAAACCTTAAATGACTCGCCACAGCCACAGCGGCCTTTTTCATTGGGATTAATAAAATCAAAGCCGGATTTTAATTCCTCCTCACTATAGACCATTTCGCTACCAATTAAGAATAGCGAAATTTTGGGATCGATAAAAATTTTAATATCATCTTTGATAATTACATCGTCAAATTTAGTGATATTTTTGCCTTCAATTGCATATTCAATGGCATAAGCAAGGCCGGAACAGCCGCGAGTTTTAACCCCGACTTTAATGCCTTCGCAAGGCTCACTTCTTTGATTTAAAAGTAATTTTACTTGCTTGATCGCATCTTCAGAGATGGCTAGATAATCAACGATCATATTGCCAAGCTCGGTTTTACTTGCAGTTCCAAATTGTGAATTAGTAAAAGCTAGACTCATATTTTTAATTACTACTTGTCTGATTTTTTTCTATAATCCGCAATTGCAGCCTTAATTGCTTCTTCAGCAAGCATTGAGCAATGAAGTTTTACTGGTGGCAAACTTAACTCATTGGCAATTTGAATATTATTGATTTTTTCAGCCTCTTCAAGTGCTTGGCCGATAATAATTTCGGTTGCATAAGAGCTGGAAGCAATTGCTGAACCGCAGCCAAAAGTCTTAAATCTTGCATCTTCGATAATGCCTGCCTTATTGACTTTAATTTGTAATTTCATTACATCGCCACATGCTGGAGCGCCAACTAGGCCGGTTCCAACATTTTGATCATCCTGGTCTAGAGATCCGACATTTTGTGGATTTTCGTAATGTTGTAATACTTCTTTTGAATAGCTCATAAAACCTCTTATTAATTAAATTATTAATGCGATTTCCATTGTATGGAATTAATATCTATACCCTCTTGAATCATATCCCAAAGCGGGCTTAATTGTCTTAATTTATCAACTTTTTGATGGATTAAATCAATAGCATAATCGATTTCTTCTTTGGTGGTAAAGCGGCCAATTCCAAAGCGAATTGAGGTGTGAGATAATGCCTCATCAACATTTAGAGCATGCAAAACATAAGATGGCTCTAAGGAAGAGGAGGTGCAGGCTGATCCTGAAGATACCGCCAAATTTTTAATTGCCATGATGAATGATTCGCCTTCAATGCCGGCAAAACTTAAATTTAAATTACCAGGATAACGATGCTCCTTACTGCCATTTAAGAAGATTTGTGGAATATCGGTAAGGCCCTGATATAGACGCTTGCTTAGCTCTTTAACATGCTGATAATCTTTTGACATTTCTTGTTTAGCAATTTCTGCTGCGGCTCCAAGCCCTACAATTAGTGGGGTTGGTAATGTTCCAGACCTGATGCCTCTTTCTTGTCCGCCACCGCTCATTTGCGCTTTTACTCTAACCCTTGGTTTTCTTCTGATATAAATGGCGCCAATTCCCTTAGGGCCATAAATTTTATGGCCGGAGATACTCATTAAATCGATATTCATTTCTTCAACATCAAGCGGGATTTTGCCAAAGGCTTGGGCGCCATCAGTATGGAAGAATGCTCCTTTTTTGCGACAAATTGCCGCAATTTCTTTTAGCGGCTGAATGACGCCAATTTCGTTATTTACTGCCATTATTGAGACTAGGCAAGTTTTATCAGTGATGCTATTTTCAAGCAAATTCAAATCAAGCAAACCATCAGTTTTAACCGGTAAAAATGTTACTTCAAAACCTTCTTGCTCCATTTGTCTGCAAGAATTAATTACGCATTTATGCTCAGTTGCTAAAGTGATAATATGATTTTTTTGTGGCCCATAAAATTGGGCTATGCCCTTAATTGCAATATTATTTGATTCAGTGGCGCCGGAAGTAAAAAATATTTCTTTAGGATTAGCATTAATCAAATCCGCCACCTGTTTTCTGGCAATTTCAACTAATTCTTCTGATTTCCAGCCAAAAACATGGGTTCTGGAATGAGGATTGCCAAAATCCTCCTGCATTGATTTCATAACCAATTCAGCTACTCTTGGGTCAACCGGCGTAGTTGATTGATAATCCATATAAATTGGTAATTTAACTGTCATATTTTGTTTTATATAATTTTGACCAGCAATCGACAAATTGGTCAATTTCTGATTTAGTATTTTCAGGGTTTAAACTCACCCTGATTGCTGAGTTTAAAAATTCTTTTTTAACCGCCATTGCTTGCAAAACTCTGGAAGGCTTAATACTGCCCGAAGAGCAAGCCGAGCCGGTGCTAACCATGATTCCATTTAGATCAAAATGAATTAGCTGGGTTTGTTTATCAATATCTTTGGTTGCTACATAACTGGTATTTGGCAATCTCGCAGCTTTAGATGATAACAACAGCAAATCCCCGTCACCGATTTTTAGCAAAGATCCTTCAAGATAATTGCGTAAATCAGCGACTTCTTGAAATTGCTCAAGATCTCTTTTGGCTAAATTGCAAGCCAAACCAAAACCGGCAATTGCCCCGATATTTAAAGTGCCAGAGCGTGATCCGCCTTCTTGCCCACCGCCAAAAATCATCGGTTTAATATCAAGATTTTTTCTAACTAATAACGCCCCCAAAGCTTGGGCAGCCCCGATTTTATGGGCAGAAACTGCGGCGAAATCAAGATTTAAATCCTCTAAATCAATGGCTATTTTACCAAGCCCCTGAATTATGTCGCTATGTATCAGCCCGCCTTTTTGATGAACTAATTTTGCGATTTCCTTAACCGGTTGTATTGCCCCGGTTTCATTATTAGCAATCATTATTGATAGTAAAAAATTACCATCTTCAATTGCCGCCAGTTTTTCTTTTACATCACTTAGATCAATAACGCCATTTTGATTGGTTTTAATGATAATAATTTCGCTATTTTGTGGCCTTGCATTATAAACCGCATCATGCTCAATTGCCGAAAATAAAATTTTCTTATAATTAGCGCCAAAAATCGCTAAATTATTGGCTTCAGTGCCGCCGGATAAAAAAATTACCCGGTAATTATCGGCATTAAGCAGCTTTTGTAGCGAGCTTCTGGCTTCTTCGACATATTTATTTGCCAAACGTCCATAATAATGAACTGAAGAAGAATTAAGGCTAAGCTGATAAACTTCATTCATTTTAGCCAAAACTTCAGGCTTAATTTTGGTGGTTGAATTATGGTCAAAATATATTCTTTTCATCTGTCAACTCCTTATTAATTTCGTATCTAGAGCCAATATTTTGGCAAATCAGATCGCCGCTAACTGATTCAGGATTATCACAAATATCAGATATTGAAATTGATCCCAAATAAGCATGAATCCTTTTTTCAAGGCCGCGCCATAAATCATGAGTTTTACATTTGGCGCTAATTGACTGGGTATTGGTTATTAAACAGCTCTTTTTATCGTTACTACATCTGGTCATTTTAATGGTCTCGCCAATTGCGATGACAATATCGGCGATCGTAATATTAACTTTACTTTTAGTTAAAACATAGCCTCCACCCGGCCCTTTGATTGCTTTAACAATCCCAGCCTTTCTTAATTTGGCAAAAATTTGCTCAAGATAAGATAAAGAAATCTTTTGCTTTTTAGAAATGGCCGCTAAAGTAACCGGATTATCGGAATTATTTTCTGCAATTTCAATCATTGCCATTACCGCGTAGCGCCCTTTGGTAGTTAAAATCATTTTTTTAAAACTAAATCATTTTGGCTGCCACCCATGTCATCCCCCGCAAAGGCGAGGGATCTAGCCTTGGATAGCGTGGTCCTAAATTGATGGATCCCAAGCCTTCGCGGGGGATGGCATCAGGGACTCGAAGATGACAAAAAGAACCTGCGCAAGTTTCAGGCAGACCTAGCTACATTCTCTAATAACCAACTAAATTAGTCAACTAATATTTTGCTTGATTTTTAAAATTATTTTTCTATCGTCTGCCGACCTCACTTTTTTACAAATTTTATTAACTTTATTTTACAATTTTTATGAATAATCAATCTAGCGACCAATCACAAATCCAGCCAGAAACCACATCTAAAGCCAGCAATTCTTTCAAATCAAATGTTCAGACGGAATCACAAAATCTATTTTCTACTGAAAACTTTGCTGAACTTTTCGAAGAATATGAAAAAGATAGTCAGCCACTAATTGAAGGCACTGTAGTTAAAGGCGTTATTGTTGGAATCACTCAAAAAGGGGTGGCAATTGATATTGGCGCTAAATCAATTGGGTATATTGAAGCAACCGAATTTAAAAGAGATGGCGAGATTAATGAAGGTGATGTAGTCGATGTTTTCCTAGAAAGATTAGAAAATAAAAGAGGCGATTTAATTATCAGCCGTGACAGTGCAAGACGTCACAATAATTGGAATTATTTGAAGCATTGCCTAGAAGATAAAACAATAATTGAAGGGGTTATTTTAGGCAAAGTTAAAGGTGGATATGCAGTTGACGCTAATGGCATTACCTGCTTTTTACCAAGAAGCCAGGTTGATACAGTATTACTAACTGATGATAATTTTTTAATCGGCAAATCTGAAAAACTTTTGGTTTTAAAAATTGATGATATCAGAGGAAATGTTGTAGTTTCTAGAAGAGCAATTGTTGAAAATCAAAGAAATATCGAAAAAAGCAAAGTACTTGCTAAAATTAAAGTTGGCGATGCGGTTGATGGGGTGGTTAAAAATATCACTGATTATGGTGCGTTCGTTGATTGCGGAAGTTTCGATGGCCTATTGCACTTAACCGATATTTCATGGTGCCGAGTTAGACATCCATCAGAAGTTTTAACCGTTGGTCAAGAAGTAAAAGTTCAAATCATTAAATTTGACCAAGATAGCAAGAGAGTTTCTTTTGGTATGAAGCAATTACAAACCAACCCATGGGAAAATATCATGCAAAGATACCCAGTTGGCAGCCTGGTTAAAGGTCATGTAACCAATATTACTACTTACGGTGCTTTTGTTGAAATTGAAAATGGTATTGAAGGTTTAGTCCATGTATCAGAAATGAGCTGGCTAAAAAATAATAATTATGCTCATAAATTTTTATCTTCTAAACAGGAAGTAGAGGTGATGATTTTGGATATTAATCCGCAAAATCACCGTATTTCTCTTGGCATGAAGCAATGTGAAAAAAATCCTTGGCAAGTATTTTCTGATAGCTACAAAGTTGGTGATATTGCTGAAGGGGTAGTTAAAAATGCTACTGAATTTGGATTATTTGTTGGTTTTGACAGTGGGGTTGACGGTTTGGTTCATATTTCTGATGTGGTTTCCAAAGGTAGCCCAACTGAAACCATCAAAAAATTCAAAAAAGATGAAAAAATTCAAGTAGTAGTGCTTGGCAGTAATTACGAAAAAGAACGTATCAGTATCGGAATCAAACAGCTTGAAAATCCTAATTTCAAAGCTGAAATGGAAAAAATTGAAGTTGGATCAGTGGCTTCTTGCTTTGTGGTTAATGTTAAAAAAGACTTCCTTGAAACTGAGCTTGACATTGGTTTAAAAGCGGTGATTAAAAGGCTGGATCTTGCAAAAAATAAGCAAGATCAAAGAACTGAAAAATATGAAATCGGTGACAGAATTGAAGCCAAAGTCGTATTGTTTAATAAAGTAACTGGTAAAATCTTACTATCAGTTAAAGATATGGAAAATGACGAGCATGAAGTCCATCTTTACTCAGAAGATAGCGGCGGTACTACGATTGGCAGTATGGTTGGCAATGTCTTTGAAAAAGAACGGGATAATTCTTAAAAAAAGCGTCAATATCGTCGCAGGAATGGGTCTATTGACCCATTCCTTACTTTTTTCCCAAGCTTTTTTTGGATTGCCGCGTCGCCTGCGGCAATCCAGAAAATATTATTGTTATTAATAAAAAATGAAAAATATTTCTGACAATTTATCTGCCCTAATCTATCTCAAATCAAAGCTGCATAAATGGAAAAATATTGCCATTTTCTTACTAGTAATTTGCCTGATGCTGTTAGTTCGAGTTTTATTTGGCGATCTATTCATCGCGGTTGCTGAAGGTGATTATATTGCCAATATTAAAATTGATGGTGAGATTTTTGCAGATGATTATCGTAGCGAAATTCTAGCCAAAGTTGCGATTGATAATAAAGTAAAAGCGGTAATATTTAACATTAACAGCCCCGGCGGCTCTATTGTTGCTAGCGAAATTTTATATAGTGAAATCAGGGCAACGGCGCAAATGAAGCCAACAATTATATTGGTAGGGTCAGCTGCAGCGTCAGGAGCATATATGGCGGCAATTGGCGCTGATCATATAATTGCTCATAATTCAAGCATTGTCGGCTCAATTGGGGTATTACTGCAATCATTTGAAGTAACTGAATTAGCCCGTAAAGTCGGAGTTAAATTACAAACCTATAAATCTTCTCCTTTAAAAGCAATGCCATCGCCATTTGAAAAATCAGATCAATCATCTGATCAGGCAACGCAAAATTCTATCAATGATAGTTATCAGTTTTTTAAAGATTTAGTTTACGCCAGAAGACAAAACAAACTTGATAAAAATAATCTCAAAATTATTACCGATGGGCGTATTTTTAGTGGCAGACAAGCGCTAAAATTAGGCTTAATTGATGAAATTGGCTCCAAGTCCAATGCTTTACTTTATCTAAAAAATTTCTATAAAATTGCAATTGATAAAATACCAGTTAAAGAGGTTGCAATTAAAAGAGCTGAGAATAAATTTTTTAATAAATTTTTCAGCCTCGTTCCTTTTTATAATCAGTCAAAATCTCTAATGGCAAATAATCATCAGCTAATGGCGATAATGGCAAATTAATTTCTTAAATTTAAATGACTTTGCTACAAATATCAGAGCCCATATCCAATCAAAATCAATCGGAATTTAAAGAAGAGCAAGAGATAGTGGTAGGAATTGATCTTGGCACCACTAATTCTCTAATTGCCGCTAAAATTAATGATCAGATTGTATTTTTTACCGACCAGGAAAATAACCAGATTCATCCTTCAATTATTGCTTTTGATGAGGATTTGCAAGAATTTTCCTATGCTAATAGAGCCTTAAAATCTAACCATAAAATCAAGATTTCTTCAATTAAGCGCTTGATGGGAAAATCGGTAGCAGATATCAAAAATCTTGATGATTTTAGTAATTTGGCTTTTGCAATTGAGCAATCAGCGGAGCAAAAAGGCTCAATTAGGGTGATTATTGGTCTAAAAAAATATAGCGTTGAAGAAATCTCAGCTAAAATTCTAAAATATCTCAAAAATCTGGCAGAAAAAAAATTAAATCAAGAAATTACCAAAGCGGTAATCACTGTTCCTGCTTATTTTGATGAATCAGCAAGAAATGCTACTAAATTAGCGGCAAAATTGGCCGGGCTTGAAGTATTAAGGCTTTTAAATGAACCAACTGCAGCTGCTCTTGCTTATAATCTTGATCAAAAAAAAGAAGGAATTTATTTGATTTATGATTTAGGTGGCGGCACTTTTGATGTGTCAATTTTAAAGATGCAAAAAGGAGTGTTTAAAGTGCTTGGGGTTAGTGGTGATACCGGCCTTGGCGGTGATGATTTTGATTTATTGATCTCTAAGCAAATTCAGGAGAAAATTACTGAGGATTTTAAAATTAATGAATTTAGTTTTTCAGAAATTTATGATCTTAAAGAAATAGCCAAAAAAATCAAAGAACAGCTTTCAAATCAGGAAAGCCTAAATTGGGAAATTAATTTCAGGGATAAAAAATTCAGCTTCCAAATTATTAGAGCTGATTTTATTAAATTAATTACTGATAAAATTACTCACAGCATCAAAATTACCAATAATTTAATTGCTGATTTAGAGCTAGAAATTAGCGAAATCAAAGGCGTGGTATTGGTTGGTGGCAGTACTAAAATTCCTTATATTCAAGAAAAATTAGCAGCAATTTTTAGCGCTAAAAAAATATTTAATGATTTAGATCCTGATCGAATTGTTGCCTACGGCGCCGCAATGCAAGCCAGTAATCTGGTTTCTAAAAATAATAATTTGCTCTTAGATGTAGTGCCGCTTTCTTTAGGGCTTGAAATTATGGGCGGCATTACTGAAAAAATTATTGCTAGAAACAGCACGATCCCAATATCGGTAACCAAAGAATATACCACCTATGTTGACGGTCAAACTGGCATTAAACTTCATATTTTACAAGGTGAAAGAGAGCTAGCCAAAGATAATCGCAGCCTTGCAGAATTTGAAATCAAAAACCTCCCCCTTCTAAAAGCTGGCCTCCCCAAAATCGCCGTTACCTTTAAAATCGACGCTGATGGCCTATTAACGGCAAGTGCCAAAGAAGAAATTACTGGCCAAATTCAAGAAATCGCCGTCAAACCAAGCTACGGTCTTGAAAGCGAAGAAATAAAACGCATGCTATTAGAATCCCTAAAAAACGCCACCACCGACATGACCGCCAGACTACTAGCTGCAAGCATCGTTGCAGCCAAACAAGATATTGCGGTTTTAGAAAATGACCTAAAAGAATATGCTAATTTAATTTCTGCAGAAGAAGAAAAATCCATCACCAAACAACTGCTAAAATTAAAAGATTTAGTAACGAACTCAAGTGATCGCGACCTAATCATCAATGAAGGTAAAGCCCTAGAAAAACTCTCCGCAAATTTTATCCTAAAAAAAATCAATCAAAACCTAAACGCCAAATTGGCTGGCAAGAAAATTGATGAGGTTTGGTAGCTAATAATAATGCCTCAAATCGATTGCCGCGTCGCCTACGGCTCCTTGCAATGACCGATTATACCAAGTCTCATCTTTGGATAGCTCTATAAGCAAAATATTTTTGAGAAGAAAATTTAATAAAAAAAGTCAATCTATCGGTATAGACATCGGATTTTTTTATTAAATAGTATTTTATATCGATTTTGGCATTATATAGTTATCCAAAGATGAGATTTGGTATTAGAGACTTTGGTCATTGCAAGGAGCCGTAGGCGACGCGGCAATCCAGGGAATTAAGCGTCAATTTTTAATTATATATCTGATCAGGCCATTGATCGAGATAAATTAAATTAAAATGTGGTTTGGTTAAAAGTGACATTAGATTTTTATCTTCAGGATAGTAATTAGTGATTGGCAATAATACTGATTGCCCAATTACTGCGCGCTGACTATTGTCACTTAGGCGCAGTCCCCAGATGTTTTGGTAGCTTAGGGCGAGTTTTGTTGAGGGGTCTTTGGGCTGTTGGTACTGGCCGAGATATAAGAAAATATGGCCATCAATGTAAATCATGGTTAGTAAAGGATGGCCGTATTTTATTAGATAATTTAAACGATCATCGGGATTTAAGGCGGACTGATCAATCATTTTTGCGGCACTTGTTTGATTTTTTGAGTCACGGGCCATCCAGATGCTAAAAGGGGTAAATAAACTTTTTAATTCTTGAGAACAATCATTATAAAAATACATTCCTCCCCAGCTATAGGGGCGGTTGATCAATTCTTTAATAATATTGGCGATATTTCTTTTGCTGATAATTGCTGGCATGATTTTTGCCTGATCTAAATCAATTAGAGCTTTTTGTATTATTGCTTTACCGTGTAAATTACGAATTGGATAAAGCGCAGTATAATATTTTTTATTTTTGGTTAAAAATGGTAACACAGTGCCGATATAGCCATGTGATAAAAATATTTTTTGCTCTGTAATTATCGGCGCTTCTGTTGCGGTTAATGCCAGCATATTTATTCTGGCAAGTTGCTGCCATTTTTTAATAAATTGTTTAGATGCTAAAGCAACATTTTGAGCCGGTACCCACGCTGCGTAACTATCGGTTAGAACATAAGCAAAAGATTGATCATAGCTTTTAGCAAGAATGTAAACCGGGGTACCAACCCATAATGCAGAAGATTGCAATATGTTAAATGGGTAACCTTGGCCGGCAATAGTCTGATTGTGAAAAACCAAATCACGATTTGGCAAAGTATATGATTCGGTATTGGCGATAATAATTGCTCTGTTTTGAGAATTATAAGTTAAATTTTTTAGTGATTGAATTGGAATTTGGCTAACGACTTTTTTAATTCTGAATTCGCTATAAAGCCTGAAATTTTCACCATAGATCTTTTTATTTGCATCATCACTATCATTATTAAAATTACTTAAAGTTTCTTCTATTTGCTGATAAAATGTCGGCTGTTCTAAAAATTTTGCTTCAACATAATTTTGACTCCAAGGTGACAGGCCTTGCTTGTTGCTTGCATAAAAATGGCGATAAAAATCCTGATGTCTTTGTTCCTGATATTGTTTAGTTAAAAGGCTGGTATCGTAATCCTCTTGATCTGGCTTTAACCAATTGTCAATATTTTGATCATAATTTTCTAAGGGAAATATCGTAATTGGTAAAATGGTTTTGGGCGCAGCAGCAAAAGAAGATCCTGTAATTAAAATTATTGTTAAGGTTGCCATGAAGAATAAAAATATATTTTGGTTAAAATTTTTTTTAGCGTAATTCATAAAATGCAGCGGGAAAAAATTATTAAGGTTTCCTTTAGAAGTTAAGCTAGCGCGCCTAATTTGATTAAATTATAGCACATAGCTAAAATATTGATTAAAACAATGGTCATAAATAATGGTCGGATCAATTTTGAGCCTTTTAAAATGGCGAATTTTACTCCGGTGTAACTGCCAAAGATTTGGCCAATTGCCATAACTAAACCAAGGGTAAAATTTACTTTGCGGTAAAATAAGAATATCGTCAGTGAGATTAGATTGCTTTATTAAAGCTGGTATACTGATCAATCCACCGCCGCCAGCAACTGCATCGATAAAACCAGCAATAAAACCGGCAACTAATAAAAGGCTAAGTAAAAGATAATAATGGTGGCTAAAAAATTCTATAATCGCTGGGATGTAATCATAATTATTTAGAGTCTAAATCATAAGCATTATGCAATATTCTCACCGCTAATTCGCCATATTCTTTGGCAATTAATACTGAGATTTTGATTTCGGAAGTCGAAATTAGTAAGATATTGATGCCTTTTTCAGCCAGGGTTTTAAACATGATATGGGCAACGCCGGAATGGCTGGCCATGCCAACGCCGATTACTGAGATTTTGGCGATATTATCGTCAATGATTAATTGTTCATATTTGACTTCGCTTTTTATGGAATCAATGGCGATTTTGGCTCTTTCCAGCTCTTCTTTTGGGGTGGTGAAGGTGATATCGACTGATTTATTATCGGCGCTGATATTTTGGACGATCATATCGACATTGACGTCTTTTTTAGCCAGGGCGCCAAAGATTACTGATGATAGGCCGGGATGATCGGGCATTTTGGTTAAAGTTAATCTGACGTCATTTTTGCTGTAGCTGATGCCGGTTATTAAACGTCTTTCCATAATTTCCTCATTATTTACTAAAATTGTTCCGGATTTTTCAGAAATTTGATCTTCTAAAAAACTTGATAAAACTCTCACTTTGACATTATGGGCCATAGCCATAATGACTGAGCGAGTTTGTAAAACTTTGGAGCCGCTATAGGCCATTTCTAACATTTCTTCATAAGAAACCTGATGAAGTTTTTGGGCTTTATCAGTAATGCGGGGGTCGGTAGTAAAAACCCCTTCAACATCAGTATAAATATCGCATCTATCAGCCTTAATTGCAGCTGCAACTGCAACTGCGCTAGTGTCGGATCCGCCGCGACCCAAAGTAGTGATGCGTCCGCTTTCTGGGTTGATGCCTTGAAAACCGGCAATTACTACTACATCATATTTTGCCAGATTTTCTAAAATAAATTCAGCGTTAATTTCGTCAATTCTTGCTTTGCTGTGAGAATTATCAGTTTTAATTGGGATTTGCCAGCCAAGTAAAGAGCGCGATTTGAGGCCAATGGTCTGCAATTCTAAAGCTAAAAGACCGCTGGTAATTTGCTCGCCATTTGCAACTACTGAATCATATTCTGATAGTGATTGATTATCGGCCAGATTTGAAACCTGATTACAATAATCAGCTAATTGGTTAGTAACTCCTGACATTGCCGATACTACAACTACCACCTTATTACCTTGGTCAATTTCTGCTTTGACTTTGCTTGCAACATTTTTAATTCTGGCGATATCAGCAACTGAAGTGCCGCCAAATTTTTGAACTATCAACATTTTAACATTTTGGTATTTTTTTAAGAAAAGAAATTGATTTATGCTTTAAACTGTGCTAGTTTATGAAAAAGATTTTTATAAATCACTAATTTTATTTCAATTCCTAACTTCTTATTTTAAGAAAATCCTTATATGATGCAGAATTTTAGAAAGCTTTCCAATAATTTATTGTTCAAAATTTTTCTTGGCTTTTTGGCGCTTAGCTTTGTGCTATTTGGAGTCAGTAATTTTGTTTTAGGTGGCTTTGGACAATGGGTGGCAGAAGTTAATGGTCAAAAAATCAGTTATAATCAATTTCAAAAAGCGCTTGAAGATGATAAGCAAATGATTTATCAAAATGGCGGTGCTGGCAATGAAGAGGCGGCCAAATATATCGCTTCAGAGCAATTTAAATCCGACGTGATCAGCAGGATGGTCAATAAAATTATCATTCAAAAATTAAAAAAAGATTTAGGGGTTAATGCTTCTAAAAAATTAATTTTAGAAACTATTGCTGAAGATCCTAATCTTAAGGGTGCGGATGGTAAATTTAGTCCTAATTTATTTAAAGAATCACTGGCAAAATCCGGTTTAAGTGAAGAGCAATATATCAATAATATCCAAAATGATATAGCGGCGATGATGATTATTCAGTCCTTTTCTTTAGTAGCGCCAACTGATCAAGGGATGGTAGCGGAGTTGGCTAAATTTTATCAAGAAAAAAGAGTTGCTGATTTGGTAACTATTTCATTAAAAAATATTCCAGCCATTGATAATCCAGGCGATAAGGAATTGGCAAAATTCTTTGAAAAACAAGCGTCCAATTTTGCTATTCCCGCTAATCGTAAGGTTGATTATTTGCATTTTAGCCGCGCCGATCTACTAAAAAATATTAAACTTAGTGAGTCTGAAATTGCTGATGAATATAACAATAATAAGGA
>CAZUPN010000042.1:0-11932 GCA_964622015.1 uncultured Rhizobiaceae bacterium
TAGGTCGATCCCATCACCGAGTCCGAGACGAATGCTGAAGATGAATGAAGATTTGGAGCGGGCGAAGGGGTTCGAACCCTCGACCCCAACCTTGGCAAGGTTGTGCTCTACCACTGAGCTACACCCGCTTATTTTTATATTAGATAGGAATTTAATTTTGATAATGAAGAGGGGAAATTTACAAATAAAAAAATAATTTGCAAGTAAACTTTGCTTAAATTAGGCTTTATACTTCGATACTTCCTCTCTCCTTCTTAGGAAATGGCGTATTTGAGTATTGCGATAAGTAGCTATTTTTAATTTTTATTTAAACATGTATTTCAAAAAAAATAATAACATAATTTTTCTTTTATTCACTTTATCAATTGCGTTTTTTACCAGTGCTTGCGTTGAAACTGTGATTGCAACTGGCGCGGTATCAACAGTTACCGCTGTTCGTCAAAAAAGCTTTAGCGACACTAGAAGCGATGTAATGATTAGTGCTGAAATTGTTGCTTCTTTGTTAAAAAATGGCTTAAAAGAGCCAAATAATATGGTTGGGGTTAATGTTGATGAGGGCAGAGTAATGCTAACTGGGGTGGTTAGAGATGAGGATAAGGCGGATTTGGCTTCAGAGCTTGCCTGGAAAATTAAAGGGGTTAAGGAAGTAATTGATGAGATTCAAATTAAGGAAGAAAAGTTTGGAGCCGTTGATTTTGCTACTGCTATTATTGATTCGGCAATTACCACTGAAATCAAAACCAAGTTAATTTTAAATAAGGAAATTTCATCAATTAATTTTCAAGTAACAACTGTTAATCACGTGGCTTATATAATTGGGGTGGCAAAAAGTGAAAGAGAGTCAAAAGAAATTATCAAAACTATTGCAAAAACTGCTGGAGTAAAAAAAGTTGTCAGTCACATAATTTTTGCCAGCGACCAAAGAAGGAAGGCGCAAGATGAGTAATCAAATTGTAACTTTTGGCTGTCGCTTAAATATTTATGAAAGTGAGCTAATCAAGCAAGCTTTACAAGAATCCCCAAATGATAATCTGATTGTTTTTAATAGTTGCGCAGTTACCAGTAATGCTGAAAAAGAGTTGCGTCAGGCCATTAAAAAAGCGAGCAAGGAAAATTCTCAAGCTAAAATAATTGTTACTGGATGCGCTGCCCAAATTAGCCCACAAAAATATGCTAAAATGCCCGAAGTTGACTTTGTAATTGGCAATAGCGAAAAAACCGATCCTAAAATTTATAAAAATCTTTTTACTAATCATAATCATAATTTAGAAATTGCCAAAAAAGATCAGCTTTCTCTTAGCAATAATGATTTAGAGATACGTCATAAAGATCAGCTATTTTTTGCTGATCAAAAATTGCAAAATCCTTTTTTAAAAGCCGAGGAATCAGAAAAAATTCTGGTTAATGATATTATGTCGGTCAAAGAAACCGCCAATTTTATGGTGCTTGGCTTTGAAAATAGAACCAGGGCCTTTGTTCAAGTACAAAATGGTTGCAATCATCGCTGTACTTTTTGCACCATTCCTTATGGTCGCGGCAATAGCAGATCAGTGGCGTTAGGCGAAATAGTAGCTCAAATCAAACAATTAGTCGCTGCCGGTCATAAGGAAATCGTCATTACTGGCGTTGATATTTCTGATTATGGTAAAGATTTAGCGCTGCCAATTACTTTAGCGCAAATGATCAAAAGAGTGCTAAAATTAGTGCCCGAACTACCAAGAATCCGCCTTTCTTCAATTGATGTTGCAGAAATTGATCAGGAAATGATTGAATTAGTTGCTAGCGAGCCAAGATTTATGCCTTATTTGCACATTAGCGTACAATCAGGAGATGACATCATCTTAAAAAGAATGAAAAGACGCCATAATCGCAATCAGGTAATTGAATTTTGCGATCTGCTTAGAAAATTAAGACCAGAAGTTACGTTTGGTGCTGATTTTATCGCTGGATTTCCAACTGAAACCGAAGAAATGTTTCAAAATAGCGTAAATCTAATCAAGGAAGCCGGAATTATCTTCAATCATGTCTTCCCATATTCCAAAAGATCCGGCACCCCTGCCGCCAAAATGCCCCAAATTGATGGCAAAATCATCAAACAACGAGCAAAAATCTTGAGACAGGCCGGCAGCGAAGAATTGCAAAAATTCCTCGATCAACAAATCGGCAAAAAAATGACATTGATGGTTGAAAATAATAATTTGGCAAAATCTGAAAATTTCCTGGATGTAAAAATTAATGATAATTTTAAAATTAATAGCGGCAATATCATAGGAGCAATTGTAACTTCTAGGATTGATAGTCAGTTGATTGCGCAAATATTTTGATTGCTTGAATCTCACATTTAAAGATAATTAACAGATTAAATTTATTAAGTAATAATAAATTATTTAATTTTTAAAAAAATCTTGAAAGTAAATCTTATACTAGTATAATCGCGACTACTATTGTGTTTTGCTTATAAGGGATAGTTTCTTTAAAAGCAGAGTATCAAGGTATAATTTAATAATAAAAAACCGGAGGTTATTATGGTTAAAGATGTTACTAAGAGTGGCTTTGAAGGTTTCCGTGATACTCTTCGGGTTTTAGACTCGGCTGTAAAAAGGCAGCAAGAAGAGGAAATAATAAGGCAAGAAGCAGAGGCAAGACGATCAGAACTGCCATTGGCAGATCGGGTTCAAATAGTTGATATGCCGCGCCAACCATCAAGATTTGATCAGTTTGGTAACGCTATGTATGATAGGGTGGCCCGTGCTGCTAGATATACAAAATTAGAAGCAAGTGCTCGCTATTATGGTGCAGCTAATACTAATTATACAGTTGAAGAGGCTTTAGATAGACTTTTGGCGGCAATTCCAGATAATATTGCTGCTGGAGAATTTGGCCAACTTCCGGATACGATAATGTTAGATCCCAAAACTTTACAGTTACTGAATAATTTGCTTAATGGCAATTATTCAAATCCTTCAATTAAAAAGAAAATTGCTGAAATTCCAGAATATAGTAGAGATAAACTCGCAAGAAAAGTTGAGTATCTTGGAAATTATTTGAGAAATTATAGTGATGTTGAGTCCCAATTGGAAATCTCTAATGTCAATAATGATGGTGCTGAATCATCAGTTGGCGCTCAAAATGATGCGGTATCAGCAAATGATTCTTATCTTAATACAGCGCTGTCTGCAGTGACCGGCTATCGTTCTACCATTGATTATATGTTACTAAAATCTGCACCAATAGCATTCGGTTTATATGTAGTTGCAATTATGCAGGAACTCGATCCTTCTGTAAGAGAATTATTTTATCCACGTGACAGCTCTTATGATCCAATTAAAGAAATTGGAAAAGGTAATATTAAGGAAATTGCTATCCAGGCAGCAACCTTGGCGGCTATGTTACTAGCAATCAGTAACAAAAAGATTTATCCGTATTTTAGACAGAAGGTAACCTCTAATGCTTTTGAGTTATCTAGAATGGAAAATCCGGTTAGAATACTTCTTGCAGCTGCAGCTGCTGCCTGGACGTCAGGTATAAATTCTTTTGCACCTTATTCAGGCGCAATAAGAAGTGAGAATCCGACTTTGCTTTCAGAATTTTATCAAAAATGCGGTATCCCGACAAGATTACTTGGAGGCACTTTATTTGCCGGACATTTTTGGATTTTACAGAATCTATATCTTGCTACTTCCCTACATACTGTTACTGAAGGCTTGAATCTAAAAGAATATTACAGTCCTTTTACGCATTCTGCCAAGCCAGAAATGGTACGATTAAGAGACGCGCTTGGTAATGATCAAACAAAGCTAGATGAGCTTGATTCTAAATTTAGAAAATGTCTTCTTGCAAACGCTCCGCTCTCTGTTGTTCTTAGTAATATTGCTAGGCTCATATTTAACGCAGTACAATATGATAGAAAAAATGGCAGTACTGATGAAGCAATATCGCTTACCGGGGCGCTTATGTCTATTATTCCATCTTTGGTAATGACATTTTTTGCTCTGGATGGGGCGGTTCGCGCATCTCAAACATTCAGTTTAAATGGAGTAATGAGTGAAATAAAAGGTTTGTATAAAAGTCCTGCTTTTATTACTAACTCTGCTTTTTTGGCGGTATTATTTTCATCTACGCTTCATAAATCTGAGACATTTAGTAGCAATGCTTTTGCTCCTGTTGCACTCTTATCATCTTTCTTATATTTTGTGAATTCAGCTGAAGCTGGCAAATTGATACCGGCGGTTAATAATAAGATAAAAGCATTAGGTGAAGATCCTAATCAAGTAGTAGTTGCAAATGAAAATCGCCGACTTACTCTTTTAGAAGTCTTAAAAGAAACTTCTCCTAAGGCAAAAAAACCAGAAGTTGTGAATCAAAATGGGCCTAGCGCTTCTGTTCAAAGCCCTGAATTGCAAAGAAAGAGTCGCGTTGTAAAAACTTAATCATCCTTTGATTATGTCATAAAAATCTTACTTTGGATTTTATCAAAAAAAATCCAAAGTAAGTGTTATGATTAAGTTATTTTAAAGTCCAGAGAAGCTAGCTTTGTTATGTTGGAGATCTAAAAAAGATTTGGGTGAATTGCTGCCGCTGATTTGTCCATAAGGAATAAAATATACCAAAATTTCTTTTAAGCCCAAGTATATTATTGATAATAACTGTAATTTTACTAGACCTATGAAAAGAGAAAATTTACCAGAACTTACCCTTCGTGGCTGCTTGATTGCGGCTTTTCTAACCGTTATATTAACTGCTGCTAATGTTTATTTTGGTTTAAAATCAGGGTTAACTTTTGCGACCTCAATTCCGGCGGCAGTTATTTCAATGTCAGTGCTACGTTTTTTTAAAAAATCCAATATTTTAGAAAATTGCACGGTACAAACTTTCGCCTCTTCAGCTGGAACCTTGACTACAATTATCTTTGTTTTACCAGCTCTAATCATGCTTGGATATTGGGTAAATTTTTCTTATTGGCAGACAGCGTTTCTTTGTATAATTGGTGGGGTGCTTGGGGTTTTATTTACAGTTCCACTGCGCCGCGCTTTAATTGTGGAATCTGATTTGCCGTATCCTGAAGGTGTGGCAGCGGCTAATATATTGGAAATAGGTGCCAAGGTAAAAAATGGAGAGAATGATATCATCAAAACTGATTCCAGGAGCATTTGGCGTGGGACAGCATTATCAATAATATTTTCTTTATTTAGTACCGGTTTTGGTATATTAGCTGAGACTTTGGGCTGGTTTGTTAATGTTGGTGGGGCAATTTTTGGTTTTTCAATGCAATATTCAACAGCAGTACTTGGAGCTGGATATTTGATCGGAATACGCGCTGGTATTGGAATATTAATTGGGATAATAATTAGCTGGGGATTTATTATACCTTATTTTTCAGGCTTGGAAACTATAACTGATAGTGCATCCTTATCAGATATTGCTCATAAAATTTGGTCTACTAAAGAACGTTTTGTAGGCGTTGGTGCGATGGCGGTGGCATCGGTTTGGACGGTGGTTTCTTTGGTGCCTGCGCTTGTTAGTGGTGTTGCTTCTAGTATGAGAGATCGGCGTATACAAAAAAATAATAAAGGAAGTTTGCCGCGTACTGAGCGAGATATACCAATTACCTGGGTAGCAATTATATCGCTATTATCAATAATTCCAATGTTCTTTTTATTTCGCTATTTTGTAATTAACGCAAATTTAGGATTATCGGCAACTACTGAGTTTAGTTTAGTTGTATTAGCTACATTACTGGTGTTTATAATCGGTTTTGTGATTGCGGTAATTTGTGGTTATTTAGCTGGTATTATTGGCTCTTCATGTGCACCAATGTCTGGGGTTAGTATCATTGCTATTTTATGCTCTGCTTTATTGCTGGTCTATTTTTTTAATCATTTTGTACCAGGTTACTCGGTTATAGATGCCAGTAAATCCCTGATGGCATTTGGAATTTTTATGGGATCATTTTCGATTGCTATTGCCGGTATCGCAAATGATAATTTGCAGGATCTAAAGACTGGACAAATGGTTGGCGCTACCCCATGGCGGCAGCAAGTGGCGTTATTACTTGGTGTAACAGTCGGTGCCTTAGTTATTCCATTAATCATTAATTTGATGTATCAGGCATATGGCTTTGTAGGGTCAGAGATGCCAAGGCCAGGGATGGATCCTAAAGCAGCATTAGCGGCGCCACAGGCGGCGATGATGACTGAATTAGTACGAGGCATTATTTTGCAGCATGGAAAATGGGATTTACTGGCAATAGGCGCAATAATTAGTTCGGTTTTTATTGCAATCGATATGCTTATTTTTAAACCTTTAAATTGGCCACGTTTATCGGCATTAGCCGTGGCAACTGGTTTATATTTGCCTTCAGATATTACTATGACCTTAGTAGTTGGTTCGGTAATAAGTTATTTGGTTAAATCCAGGCTTCGTGGTAAAAATGCTGCTGAAATTGAAGCTAAAGAACAAAAGGGAATTTCTTTTGCTTCCGGTTTTATTCTAGGCGAGACATTACTTGGTATTTTATTTGCTTCAGCTATTGTGTTTTCTAGTAATTCTCATCCTTTGAGTTTAGTCGGAGATAATTTTGGGTTCGTTGCTTCTATACTTGGTTTTGTAGTATTTGGGATAGTTTGTTATAATTTATACAGTCACACCATTTCCAATAAGAAATAAATATTTTAATTGGATTACAATTGTTAAAGAAAAATTAAAATTTCTTTAAGAAGACCGTCCTTGATTTATAATATTTTTTAGTTTTTGTGGTTAAAATGTGGGTGCTTGATGTTAATTTTGTTCAAAGATTCTATTTGTTTTTCACAAACATTTTTAGTGGTCTCTTTTAAAATTTCTATCCTGTTAATTAAATAATTCAGCTGTTCTTTGCTAATTTGAAAGTCATGGTTATACCTGCCATCTACATATGACTTTTCTAGTAACCAAAAGCAATCTTTCTGTTCTTTGGTATCAGATGGAAAGATATTGTTAAATTGATCCGTATGAACAGTAATTAATCTAATTCTTTCTTCTAATTCGTGGGATCTTGGTTTATTGCCAGATAAAAAACAACAGATTTAGAGGCTTCAACAATCTTTAAGAAATTCACACCCTTTTGATACCAATGTCTATAACCGTCCTCAGCAATTTGTTGCATTTGCCCTTTATGATATTGACCTAATTCATATAGAGCAAGATCTGGGGATCCATAAATAAAAATTGATTCTTTTTTAAGGTCATCAAAATATTCATTCTGCCCCAATTCTAATTTTAAATCATATATTGACCTAGTGCTTATAGTAATATTGCTAAATTTATTTGGATCAAAATTAATAAATCTTCTAAATCCATGATTAATAAACTCACATCTAATTTGATCTCTTAGTCTTTGTGCTTGCATTGCGCCAATTTTGTTTTTGTCTTTGGTAATAATTAGAAAATTATAAGTAGCATTATACTCATATTTCATGTCCGTTATAAGATTAATGCTTTTTGATAAATTTCTATTGGCAAAAGAACCAGAAAGCAGAATACAAGAAATTTTCCCTTTGCTAGTACTAAGTATTATATCGATAATTTGACCAACAGTAGATAGCTGTAAATAATTTCTACTTTTATAATAAGGAATGCAAGATATTAATAATATTCCAATTAGTGTGATAAAAATTGCAAGAATCCAAAAATATGTTGACCAGTCAATTATAGAGTTACCATGATTATCCTGAATTAAATAGATAGTTATAGCGGTAATCCCATTGCCAATTCCGGTTGAAAGTAAAAAAAGTCCAGAAATTGAGGATTTCATGGAAATAGAAGATTTAAGATATAGAAGTTCAAAGCTGGTGGCTAATACCAATATTTCTGCAGCGACTAGCAAGACATATGCTATAAGTTGCCAATAAATACTGACATCTTTCTTTTGCTCAATCAGGATCTGAGCAAAGGCTACAATTGCAAAGGAAGCTCCAATTAAGAAAAATCCAAGGACAATTTTTTTTAAATGAGTAAGTTTGGTAAATTTTTCTAAAAATGGATAAATAACGTAATAAAATAATGGCGTAAATATGAAAATTAAAATTGGATTAATGATTTGAATTTGAGATTTATCGGGAGTAAATTTGAAAAATCCAAGATTAATTTCACGATTCATTTTTCCTGCTTGAATAATCCAAGAGCTGCTATATTGATTCCATAATGAATAAAAAATGGTGGTAAATATAAAAATAGTACATAGCTCCTTAAGTGCTACTAAATTACCATTATAGCTGAATTCTTTTTTAAATTTCTTCCAGCCAAATGGCAAGGCAATAACAAAATCTTTTTTGCCTTTGTAAAAGGTAAATGTTGAGATTAGCATTAAAGCTCCAAGTACCGCAAAAGCAAAATGAGGGCCGTATTTTTCTAGTAAATAAGGAGTCAATAAGAAAGAAATAATGGCACCTATATTAATGGCAAGATAAAAGAGGCCATAAGCTTTATCAATGAGCTTTTGATTTTTTTTATTAAATTGATCACCTAGCTGTGATGCAACGCAAGGTCTAATGCCACCAAGGCCAATTGCAATCAAGAAAACCCAACAGAAGACCAGTCTTACTGCTAAAAATTGCTAAAATTAGATATCCAAAACAATATAAAAATGAAAAAATAATGGTGATTTTATATTTACCCCAAAAGACATCAGAGATTATACCGCCGATAATTGAAAAGCTATAGCATGCTGCTACAAAGCCATGGTACCAAACCATCGTTTGTGATTCAGTAAAATGTGGATTACCGAGATCATCAACCAAATATCTAGTCATAAGAGTCATTAAAATAACGCTTATGGCTAATAGCCGAATCTTTCTGTTGCTTCACTGAAAATAATATAACTAATGCCATTAGGCATTGAAACTGTTGGCACATCCTTGCTCATGGCGTCAAAACGCTTCTTTTTACCATGCTTCATGTTTTTAAAAATTTTTAGCTTAAAAAGTAGCTAATTAACCAAAGCATTAAAAAAGTTTTTTTTAAAAGCAATAAAACTATTTAGGTGATTGTGATTTTATTTTGAATTGTATAAAATGACAAGCTTGTTTTTTAATTTATTTGGCTTGCTGCACTTTACATATTAGGATTTTTTATACCAAGCTATAATTAATAATTTGACTTAAAATAATATAAAATGACTAGAGAATCCTATCAAAATTCTAAAGCCTGGCCTTTTGAAGAGGCCAGGAAAATCTTGGCAAAAATTGGAGGTAAGATTCCGGCGAAGGGCTATGTGCTGTTTGAAACTGGTTATGGGCCATCTGGTCTGCCGCATATTGGGACTTTTGGGGAGGTGGTGCGTACTTGTTTTGTGAGGCATGCTTTTCATTGTTTGGCGCCAGAAATTCCAACGCGGCTTTTTTGTATTTCTGATGATATTGACGGCTTGAGGAAAGTGCCAGATAATGTGCCAAATCAAGATTTGGTTAAAGCTAATATTGGTAAGCCGCTTACTTCAGTGCCAGATCCTTTTGGTACAAATCAATCTTATGGGCATCATATGAATGCGAGGCTTCGGGCCTTTTTGGATCATTTTGGTTTTGAATATGAGTTTATTAGCGCTACTGAAAAATATCAGTCGGGGGATTATGATCTAACTATGCTGAAGGTGCTTGATAAATATGAAGAGATTATGAAATTGATGTTGCCAACGCTTGGTACTGAGCGTCAGAAAACTTATAGTCCCTTTATGCCAATTTGCCCTGAAACTGGCAAGGTTTTGGATAAATCAGTAATTGGAGTTAATAAGGAAAATAAAACCGTGATTTATCTCGATCAAAATGGGCAAAAAAAAGAAATTCCAGTTACTGGTGGCAATTGTAAATTACAATGGAAGGTCGATTTTGGGGCGAGATGGTATAGTTTTGATGTTGATTATGAAATTTATGGCAAAGAGCATTTCCCAAATGAAGGAATTTATCGCCGTATTTGTGAAATAGTTGGTGGTAAGCCGCCGGTAAATTATTTTTATGAATTATTTTTAAGCGAAGATGGTGCTAAGATTTCTAAATCTTTAGGTAATGGCATTGCAGTTGAAGATTGGCTAAAATACGCGCCTCAAGAATCGATCTCGCTTTTTATGTATCAAAAGCCAAAAACCGCTAAAAGACTTTATTTTGATGTGATTCCCAAAGCGATGGATGAATATTTAGCTTTTCTTGCTGCTTATCAAAATGAAGATGAGGCAAAAAGACTTGAAAACCCAGTATTTCACATTCATTTTGGCAAAGTTCCTGAGCTAAATTTCAATTTAAATTATTCTTTAATTTTAAATTTAGCTAGCGCTTGCAACCCCGAAAATGATGTAATTTTATGGGGATTTATTTCAAAATATGACGCTGGGATTAACCCTCAAGCCGCGCCGCTACTTGCTAAAATGGTAGAATCGGCAATTAATTATTATAATGATTTTATCAAGCAAAATAAAAAATATCGCGCTCCAAACAAAGAAGAAGAATTAGCCTTAATTGATTTAAAATCAGCAATTAAGGATGCTGATCAAAATAATATTAATGATCCTAAATTACTACAAAATCTGGTGTTTGAAATTGGCCGGGGTCATGGCTATGAAAAAAACATGCGTGATTGGTTTAGTGCGCTTTATCAGATTTTGCTTGGGCAAAATGAGGGTCCAAGAATGGGCTCCTTCATTGCCTTATTTGGTCATCAAAATTTCATCAAATTAATCGAGGAAAAAATACAGCGTTAATTATATGCCAGAATTACCGGAAGTAGAAACTATTAAAAATGGTCTTCAAAGTTTAATCGGTAAAAAAGTCAGCAATTATTTTCGCTCTCATTTTAAATTGCGAGTTCAAAATGTTCAAGATTATCAATCGTTAAAAGGTTCTAAAGTTACCTCTTTAAGAAGAAGGGCGCGCTATCTGATTATTGATTTTGATTGCAATTTAAGCCTGATAATTCACTTAGGAATGAGCGGCCGGCTGGTACTTAAAAGACAGGCTGAGATCATCAAACACGATCATTTTATCTTATATTTTAATGATGGTTTTTGCCTGATTTTTAATGATCCCCGCCGATTTGGATTTGTTGATTTAATTAAAAGTAAAAATTTAAATTGCTATAAAATATTTGCCAAATTAGGCCCTGAACCGCTGGATCCGGAATTTAATTTTAGATATTTAGCCGCCAAATTAAAAAACAAAAAGAGCAATATCAAAAATGTGATGATGGATAATGAAATTGTGGTTGGGGTTGGCAACATCTACATCAATGAATCACTTTTTTTAGCCAAGATTTTACCAACTACCAACGCTAATTGCCTAAAGTTAGCCCAAATAAAAGCATTAATATCGGCAATTAAAATTACGATCAAAGCTGCAATTAAATCAGGAGGCTCCAGCATCAATGATTATGTCGATGCCAAAGGCGATCAAGGCTCTTTTCAAAATAATTTCAAGATTTATGGCAAAAATGGTAAAAAATGTTTGATTTGTAATCAGATAATTACCAAGATAGTGCAAAATGGTCGCTCTAGTTTTTATTGCAAAGAATGTCAAAAATAAACAATATGAAATTCAATAAATCAGATAATATCACGATCCTTTCCCCTCTCCCCTTGTTGAAGAAGGCGGGGGTGAAGGGTATTATTTTAACCTCGATCATCCTACTGGCTTTGCTAACTACCTCCTGCCAATTTAATCCCTTTAATCATCATCAACAAGAAGCCACTAAGAGCACCGAATTTATCGCAGGTAGCGACATCCCTTTATTTGTATCATTAACTAAATTTGGCGAAGAAAATCTTGATTTTGATAGCGCTTCAGGCAGTATTTCTTCTTTGATTTATGAATCTGGGGCTGATTTAAATAAAGTCAGAATTTTCTATATCAAAACCATGCCACAAATGGGATGGAGAATCCATCAAAATGGCGAAAAGAAAATCGTTTTTTAC
>CAZUPN010000042.1:11942-13592 GCA_964622015.1 uncultured Rhizobiaceae bacterium
GTCAAAAACAAAAATTAGAAATAGAGTTAACTAAAGAAAATAACAAAAATTTAGTAAAATTCTTTATTTTGGAGTAGAGGCAAAATGCTGATTAAAAAAATAATCTTTGCTCTTGGCTCTAATTTAGGCGACAAAGCAACCTATATTTTTCAAGCTCTGGATCATCTAAAGCAAAGACTTGAATTATCTAATCTAAAACAATCTTCAATCATTGAAAACAAGGCTATGCTACTAGAAGGATCTCCCAAAGAATGGGACATTGATTTTTTAAATATGGTAGTGAGCGCCAATATTGATATCAAAAAATTCCCGCCATTAGAAATTCTGCGAATAGTTAAGGAAATAGAAAAACAAATCGGTAGAAAACAGCGCGCAAAATGGGCCCCGCGTGAAATTGACATCGACATTTTAACTATCGAAGAGCTTGAGATTAAAATCGACGATCAATTAATAATCCCTCATTACGATCTAAAAAATCGCAGCTTTTTAATTGAACTGATCAAAGAAATTGAACCTAGCTTGAAGCTTCAATAAATTTTGAGTTATAGTATTTACAGAAAATAAAGTTAATTCTTCTGCTTATTTTCTGAAAAATGGTATTATTGTAATCTATCTTCTGATGCATGAAAAATATGTACCAAAAGATGAAAGATCGAGCAGTTTTACAGAGAATTAAAACAAACAACTAGTGTTGAAAAATGCCAATATCATAAAGCTTGAATCCAAAAAAATCATATTGCCTGTGCAATACTGGTTTGGGTTTGGCTTAAACAAATAGCTTATAAAACGGGACAAACAGTTTAGCAAATTAAGCGCGGATTGCTTGATGATTGCCTCATAGAGTAACTTAGGAATCCGAGGGTTTGGGATGGTTGGTGCGTGAGTCCTATAATTGATATTAATCATCAAAGATTTGTTCAACCCCAATTACTTCTGGTATGTAATGTTTTAGCATATTTTCAATGCCATTTTTTAAGGTAACAATTGAGCTTGGACAGCCGGAGCATGAACCCTTTAATTCTAAATAAACGATACCATCAACAAAATCGCAATAAATTATATCGCCGCCATCCATTGCAACTGCTGGCCTAACTTTGATTTCAATTAACTCTTTGATTTGTTTGACGATTTCACTATCTTCCTGATCAGTTTTAACTTCGCTTTTCTTTTGATCATTTAAAATTTTTTGTCCCGAAAGAAAAAAATCCATAATTGCGGCTAATATTTCGGTCTTTATTTCTGGCCAATTAGTAGTTTTTAATTTGGTAATTGTAATAAAATTATGACCAAAAAATACGCCACTTACACCTTCAATTTTGAATAATTCGTCAGCTAAGATTGATTTAGAAGCTTGTTTTTTGTTTTTAAATTCAGCAGTGCTATTTTCAAGTACGATTAACCCATCTGGGATAAATTTTAAAGTATTGGGATTTGGAGTTACTTCAGACTGAATGAACATAAATAATCAACGATTTAAGAGATTAGGCTGGCATTTTAAGAAATGGTTGCGGGGGCCAGATTTGAACTGACGGCCTTCAGGTTATGAGCCTGACGAGCTACCGGGCTGCTCCACCCCGCGACAAGAAAGAAGCCGGACAATACCCCCATTCCGGCGGGTCTGTCAACGAAATACGGCGGCTTCAGGCAAAT
>CAZUPN010000043.1:0-13526 GCA_964622015.1 uncultured Rhizobiaceae bacterium
AGTTTTTTAATACCTTCCTCAAAAAACCTATATGAATATAAGGTAATACCAATTCTCTTGGCAACCTCCTCTTGAGTTAGATTAGAAACTTTTCTCAAGCACCTGACTCTCATGCTTAAGGAATTTAAATTAAGACTTTGCATAATTTTACGAATATTTAGATTAATTATTAAGTTAAGTGCATACTTACATAAATGGAAATGCATTCTTTACAAAAATACAATGATTGGTCGATATAATTTCTTTGAGTCATAAAATTAGTATTATTTTGACACAGTTTTTATATTATTTATCATAAAATAACTAGCTAAACTAACCGTGCTCATAGCGGATAAATCAAATTTCGCGGGGATTTATTTTGTATCATAACTTATAAAAGGTAAAACCACCATAAAATTGGTGATAATCTACAAAAATCATTATAAATTATCGATATTTACTTGATTACTTTTATTAAATTTTCAATTTTGTTGGATAAAAAATGCGCTTATTTAATAATATGATATATAAACTACAATATAGATTATGATAATTTCAACTTATATCGAAGCTACTTTAAAATAATAAAATCTTGCTTTGACATACAAAAACCTTACACTATGGGGTTGGCGCTTGTTACGGTCATAAAAAAAATTAAAATACTAATCTTTAGAACGAATAATGCTTAATGTTAGATTATAAACATCTTTTTTATTGATCTGATATATATCGGCTATTTGACTTGATAAATCCTTAATACTTATATTAGCTCTTAAAGCCTGGTTAATTTGATCTATTATTTCTTGATCATCATATAATTTTTCTTTACGGCTTAGTTTTGAAATCACTATCACGAGCTCACCTTTGATTGAATCTCCTAAATTAGCGCTCTTTTGATGATTTATATAAAAATCAATGATATTTTCTACCGAATCGGTAACAATTTCTTCATGAATCTTAGTGAGCTCACGAGCTACTGAGATTCTTCTATTGCCAAGTATTTGCTTAATATCTTGCAAAGATTCAATAAGGCGCTTGGCAGATTCAAAAAAAACCAAGCTATAATTTTTAGGTAGAGTTTCAAGCAAACTGCAACGCTGAAGCTTTGCGGCCGGCAAAAAACCCATAAATAAAAAATTATCGCAGGCGATCCCACAAGCAGATAAGGCCGCCGTTACCGAGGAAGGGCCAGGAATTGGAATAATTTTTTGATTTTGCAGTCTTAAAAACTCAATTAATTTATGTCCGGGATCAGAAATTAAAGGGGTACCAGCATCACTAACCAAAGCTAAAGAAAGCTTTTCTTGTAAAAAATTTAAAATTTTAACCCGGTCATACTCGCTACTATGATCATTATATTTAAATAATTTTTTATTTTTAATTTGATATTTTTCTAGTAGTTTATTAGTAACGCGACTATCTTCGCAAATAATTACATCAACATCTTTTAAAGTTTCTATTGCCCGCATCGTGATATCTTTTAAATTGCCGATCGGAGTTGCCACTATATATAGTGCATTTTCTAAATTTTTATCTGTCATATAAAGAGAATTTTGGTTGCAAATATAGTGATTAAGGCCCAAGATAATAAAAAACTAATAAATTTACTAAATAATGTATGAGACATATAACTATTCAAATATTTACAGTTTTTTTAGCTTTTTTTGTTTTTTCTTGCCAGCCAATTCAAAACTTTCAAAAGCTTACAGAAACTAAATCAGATGGCAAATTAAAAAAAGAAGCCCCAAATTTAAATAACCTCAAAAACAATTTTCAAACCATCAAAGTGGCATTATTATTGCCAATTAGCGGCAAAAATAAGGATTTAGGTCAGGCTCTTTATAATTCGGCAGTAATGTCACTCTTTGATAATGATAAAATTGGCAAAATTGAACTATTTTTATTTGATAGTAAGCAAACTACCAAGGATGCTATTGAGGTGGTCAATAATATTATTCAACAAGATATCAAAATAATTGTTGGACCGGTATTTAGCGATAGTCTTGAAGCAATTGCACCGCTGGTTAAGCAAAATAATCTGACCGTGATTTCACTTTCAAATAATCAGGAATTAGCTGGTAGTCCTGGAATTTTCTTAGGCGGTTTTTTTGCTCGCCAGCAAATTGATAGGTCGGTAAGCTATGCAATTATGAGAGGTAAGAAGAATTTTGCTGCAATTTTGCCAAATAATCAATATGGGCTGATTTTTTCAAAATTGCTTAAGGAAAATGTCAAAATGAAGGGCGGAAATTATATAGCCGAAGAATTCTATCAGCAAAATGATAAAAATTTAGCGATGACAGTAAATAAAATTATTGGTAATAATAAAATTTATCCACAAATTATCTTTATCCCCGAAACCGGCAAAAATCTATCAAAAATTGCCGCCCTAATAAAAAACTCAAATAAAAGCGGGCAGTCATTTGAAATTGTTGGCACCAGTAATTGGAACGAAATTGCAACTTTAAATAATCCCAATTTGATTGGCGCCTGGTTTAGCGCTCCTGAGTATCAAAAATTCGATCAATTTGAAAAAAATTATTATCAAATTTATAGCAAATTCCCGCCACGAATTTCATCGATCATCTATGATGTTATGGCGGTGATTGCTGAAATAACTAGCCGCAATCCAAATAAAATACCAGAATTTAAAGATTTTATTTTCTACGATCAAAACCTAACCAGAAATGGCTTTAGGGGAATTGATGGCTTATTTAGATTTTTAGAAAATGGCTTAATAGAAAGAAATTTAGCAATAATAGGGGTTGGAAATGGCACTTTTTATACTTTAGATAAACCGCTAGATAAGTTTTTACGATATGACATCATAATAAATCAATAATTTCTTGGCACCACTAACAACATAACATGGATTACAAAAACAAAATTAAAAATATCAAAGAAAGCTCTGAAATCATCAATATTAATGATGATGCTTTTTCGTTTATCGCCAGACTGATGGCTGATAATTTTATCAGTCCTAATCGGGATTTGATCTTAATTGTCGAAAATGATCAAGAAATTGCCAAAACTTTAAAACAGCTCAATTTCTTTTTTGACAATACCAATATCAATAAACCAGAAATTATCGGCTTTTATCCTTGGGATTGCCAGCCTTATGATCCAATTTCGCCCAAGCAGCTAATCATGAATGATCGGGTCAGAAATTTACATAAAATCAGCAATTTCAGTAATCAGCGACAATTTTTGGTAGTTACCAGCATTGATGCAATAATGCAAAAAGTAATCAGTCCGGAAATAGTAAAAAATTGCGCATTTTTTGCTAAAACCGGCTCTAAAATTGCCATTGATCAAATTTCGGAATTTTTAGTTTTTAATGGCTATAGCCGCCAGATTTCAGCAAATGGAGTCGGCGAATTTGCAATTAGAGGTTCAATTGTTGACATTGTTACCTCAATGGCATCTGATGCAGCTGGCTTACGCCTTGATTTTTTTGGCAATCACTTAGAATCAATTAAGGCCTTTGATTTAGAAACTCAGCTTAGCGCAGAAAATATCAAAGAAATTGCAATACTTCCAGCCAGTGAAGTAATTTTAAACCAAAAAACCATTGCTAATTTTCGCGAGCAATATCGGCAATTATTTGGCTTTATTCATGAATATCAATTATATAATGCGATTTCTGAAAACAGGTCATATCCTGGCATGGAGCATTATTTAGCGCTATTTTATCAACAGCAATTAGTAAGTTTTTTTGACTATTTTAAAAATCCGGTAATTTTTGCCAATGACAAAATTACTAAACTTGCCATTAAAAGAGATCAATTGATTAATGAGTCTTTTTTAGCCAGAAAAGAACATGTCAGGATCAATAAATCATCAATTGCAAATTATCATCCCTTAGAGCCGAAATATATGTATTTTAGTGCTGATGATTTTAATCAAATAATCAATTTAGCAGCGACAGAAAATAGCAATAAATCACTAATTCGCTTTAATAATAATGAGCTGCCAAACCCTCAAAATAAAAGAATTATTGATCTTAATATTAAATCGATTCCTGATTTTATTTTAGCGGCCAAGGCCAATAAAAGAGATCCAATTGAGATGATGAAGGAATTTTTATCATTAATAATTGAAGCTAAAAAAATAAATAATCATCAGCCAATTATTTACCCACAAATTATTTTCTGCTGTTTATCTGAGGGTTTTAGGGATCGGCTGATTAATCTGATGCTCGACTATGATATTAATTGCCAAAAAATTGAAAATTTTTCTGATCTGGCAAAAATTAAGAAGGATCAAATAGCGGTCTCAGTAATGCCAATCAATCTTGGTTTTTACAGTGATGATTTAATTTTTATCGGTGAGCAATCATTATTTGGTGAAAAAATCTATCGCCAAAAAAATACGATTAAAAATAGCCAAAGATTACTTGAAGAAAGCCTGGCAATTAATATTGGCGAATTAGTGGTGCATAGAAATCACGGTATTGGTAAATTTGACGGCATCCATACTATTACTGCCGCGGGAATAAAAAGTGATTTCCTAAAAATTATTTATAATGCCGGTGATGCGCTATTTGCACCAGTTGAAGATATAAATTTGATTACTCGCTATGGTAGTGATAATCCACTGATTCAACTTGACCGTCTTGGTGGCAATAGCTGGAAAAATCGTCAAGGTAAAGTTAGAAAAAGAATCAAAATTGCCGCTAGTGCTTTAATTAAAATTGCCGCTGCCAGACATATTAAATCAGCGCCAATTTTAATCCCCGACCATCATCTTTATGAGGAATTTAAAGCCCGCTTTCAATTTAGCGAAACTAATGATCAATTAAATGCCATTTTAGATGTTGAAGAAGATTTAAAAAAAGGTTCGCCAATGGATCGCCTGATATGTGGCGATGTTGGCTTTGGTAAAACTGAAGTGGCAATGCGAGCTGGTTTTATCGCGGTAAAATCCAAGCATCCTATGCAAGTAGCAATTGTAACCCCAACCACCCTACTTTGCCGCCAACATTATCATAATTTTACTAAAAGATTTGCTGATATTAATGTTAAAATTGTCCAATTATCGCGCTTAGTTAGTGGCAAAGAAGCTATAAAAACTAAAAGTGAAATTGAAAATGGCGATGTCGATATCGTAATTGGCACTCATGCTTTGCTACAAAAAAATATTAAATTTAAAAATCTTGGTCTCTTAATTATTGATGAGGAGCAGCATTTCGGAGTGGGACAAAAAGAAAGATTAAAAGAATTAAAAAATGAGGTTCATGTTTTAAGCCTTTCTGCCACCCCAATTCCACGTACTTTGCAAATGTCACTAACCGGGGTTAAGGAATTAAGTCTAATTTCTACCCCGCCAATTGATCGCTAGGCGGTTAAAAATTTTGTTATGCCTTATGATTCAATCATTACCCGCGAAGCAATAATGCGCGAATATCAAAGAAGCGGTAAGGTATTTTTCGTGGTGCCAAGAATTAAAGATATTGAGGAGATGGAGCCAAAACTCAGAAATTTAGTGCCAGAAATCAAAATCACTCATGCCCATGGCCAAATGTCGCCAAATCAGCTCGATAAAATTATGAATGATTTTTACGATGATAAAATTGACCTACTATTATCAACTACCATCATCGAGTCCGGCATTGATATTTCTAGCGCCAATACCATTATCATTTACAAGGCCGAAATGTTTGGTCTTGCCCAGCTTTATCAGCTAAGAGGACGAGTCGGACGCTCTAAAATCAGGGGTTATGCCTATTTTATGCTTAATAATCGCAAGAAAATCAGCCAAGAAAATAAAAAAAAGTTGGAAGTAATGCAAAATCTCGATAATTTGGGAGTTGGATTTAACGTCGCCAGTTATGATATGGACATCAGAGGAAGTGGCAATTTACTTAGCGAAGAGCAATCAGGACATATTAGAGAAACTGGCGTTGAATTATATCAGCAATTATTAGTTGAAACCATTGAAGCGCTAAAAAATAATCTAGGTCTTGAAAAAACCAGTCAAGATCAGGCAGAATTTGATATTGATCAGGATTTCATAACTCAGATAAAATTAGCAATTCCTTTATTGATACCAAATGATTATATGCCGGATCTGTCACTAAGAATGTCTTTTTATAAAAAAATTGCAGCAATTACCAGTAAGGACCAGCAAGAACAATTAAAAATTACCATGATCGATCGTTTTGGTAAATTGCCAGTTGAAGTTGATAATTTAATCTCAATTGCTTTTCTAAAGTCCGGCTGCAAAGTGGTTATGATCGAAAAATTAGAAGCAGTTAAGGATGGGGTCCTGGTTAGCTTTAAAGATAATAAATTTAGTGCTCCAGAACGGCTATTAAAAATGATTTTTAGCAGCAATAACAAAATTAAATTGCATTTGGGACAAAAAATTCTATTTTGCAAAGATATGTCTTCTGATGCTAATAAAATAAAATCAGCCTTTGAAGTTCTAAATTGCTTACAAAATTTGTTAATTTAATTTATGCCAGATTCAGAAAATAAAAAAAATGATTCTTCGCTTGAAGATAAGAAAAAAAATCAAGATCAGCTAAATTTGCAAAAAGATAAAATTATCAACAAAAATACCGATGACTCTGATGATGAAGACACAAGTAGCGATGATGCTAACAACGGAGATAGTGGCGGTGGCGGCGCTAATGATGATAATGCCAGTGATGATGATAATGAAGATGAGTCGCATTTTATCAAAATAATCAAGGATGATGCTGAATTTGACGACGGGATGGGCGATGAAATCAGAGTAAGATTGCTTTCAAATACCAGAGATGATCTGGTTAAAACTGATAAAAAAATTTCCGATATTATCAGCGATAACGGTCAACAAGAAAAAGACCTGCTCAAATTTGAGTCAGAAAAAGAAGCAAAAAAAATTGTTTCATCTAAGAAAGGTTTAAAGCAGCAGCAAAGAATCAAAGTTGACATTATCAGACGAGTTAGTGATTTGTTTCATAGCAATAAGAACAAGCTTCCTTCTAATTCAGTGGCTAGTAACCAACAAAGATTGCTGGCAACAGGTATGACTGCAAATGACGTCACCGTTAAAGACAAACAATTAAAGCATAAAATTCAGGAAGAAAAACATCATCATGATCATCATCATGACCATCATCACGACACTAAACACGATGATACTCATGGGACCAAGATAAGCTTCGCCGATAAAATAAGATTAGAGCAAGAGCAGCATAAACACGGATCTGATGGTAGTGGAAGGGGCATGTCTTAACTCTTGCAAAAAAGGAATCTATTGACCGCTTCCTAATGTTTGAATCAACTTGATATTTATTATTTTTACAAGTTTTAATCTAGTTTGATATAATACAAATAACCCACCTTGCTTATAATACAGCCGCGATTAGTCTGCTTTTAGCATGATTCAAAAGTAAGGAATGGGTTTTGACTCTAAGATAAAGCCGGCACTACAAATTTAGGAAAAAATCCATAATTATTGCAGATCGCAGTTAATTTTTTCTGATTAGCAACCTGGCCATATTTTACTCCCAATTGATTGCATAAAATACCGCCAGTTACCAAGGCAGAATCAATACCAAAATCATTAGCGCCTTTAATGTCAGTTTCCATCCCATCACCAATTGCTAGAATTTTATTTTTAGAAATTGGATTTGGCTGATCTTTGGCAATTAAATCATAAAGCATCTGATAAACTTTGGTAAATGGCTTGCCATAATAATGGGTCTGGCCACCAATTTTTTCATATTCTCTGGCTAAAAGACCGGCACAGATTACCTCTAAACCACTTTGCTTAACAATAATCAGATCGGGATTAACGCAAATTAAAGGTAAATTATATTTTTTGGATTCTTTAATAAAGGGCAGTTTTTCTTCTAATTTTGAATCATCGCCATCAAAACCGGTAGTGATCGCAAAATCAGCTTTTGAAGGCTGATCCACCATCAAATAATTAAGATCAGCAAGCAAATCAATATCTTTTTTAGGTCCGATATAAAAATATTTTTGACCAAAAATTTTAAAATCATGATCCTGATTTTGCTTCAAATCCAGATATGCCGCTTCACCAGAAGTTAAAATCAAATCATAAAAATTCTGATTAATTCCAAGCTTTGCCAAAAAAGATGCTACTTTACCTACTCTCCTTGGCGCATTAGAAAGAAAATAAATTTTTTTGTTTTTGTTTTTTAAAAAACTAAGCGCTTCGATAACGCCGCCATAAGCAGCACTACCATCATGTAGCACCCCCCAAACATCAAAAATAAAATGATCGTAAAAATCTGCTAATTGCGTAATTTTAAATTTAAATTCCATTATTTAATTATTATAGTTTTGCTATGTCTAATGTGGAAAATGGCCGGTAATAATTTTATCAAATATCCAAGCGTAAAACCAGCAATAGCCGAGCCGATGATAACACTACCGAGCTTGATAATAATATCTTTTTTGGAAATTTGGTTTTCTTACCTAACCTGCTCTATCTTGTTATTAAGCCTTTCCTCAACCCTATCAATCTTGTGATCCACCATATCAATTCTGGCATCTACCCTGTCTATTCTAACACCTACCCCGTCAATTTTAGAAGCCAGATCCTGCTCAATAATTTTAGCATCTTTGCTAATATTTTTTCTTTCTTGCCTCAAATCATCCTTAGTCAAAGAATTGTTATGAGCTTCATTTAATTTTTTGCTAAAAGATTCAGAATTATCTGCCATTTTTTTATTAAAAATTTCCGCGGTTTTTTTTCACTGCTTGGCAAAAATCTTAGCAGCTTCTTGACTAATATCAGATTTTTGTAGCTCCTCACAAAATTCTAATGTATCGATAGTGATTATTGTCATTGGTTTGGTTTATTGTTATTAGTAATGTGAATTAATGAGACGAAAGCCTCTATGAGCTGAATATAAATTTATGCTTATTTAAAATCAACCGTTAAAAATAAGCTAAAAAGCCAATTTGTCACCTAAAGCGACCCTTTAAATTACCTCTTTTTTATATATCAATAATGTCCCAATTGCCAAACAAAATATCGCTATTAGCCAGGTAGCAGCAAAAATTGGGATTAGGCCGGAGATGCTTAGAGTATTGATTAAATTAGAGGTGATGTAAATTAAAAGCCCGAATATGGCGCCAAGAAATATCATTAAAATAGAATTTTTACTCCTTACCGAGCTTAAACCAAAATAGCAGGCAATAAGACTCATCGCCATAAATAATAATGGTTTGCTTAACAAATTATGATAATAGACCTCAAATTTAGAAGTGGTAAGGCCGGCTGACTTTAAGTCTTTGATGAGGCTGGGTAATTGATAAAGTGAGAATAATTTTTCACTTTCAAAATTATTGATGATCTTCTCAATTACCAGATTTTTAACCAGATTAGTGGGAATGATGATATTTTCTATTTTTTGATTTAGATTATTTTCATCATTAATTAAAGCAGATTTAATCAGCCAGTTATTTTGATTTAAAAATATTTCATCAGCATCAATTCTTTTATAAAATTCGGCATTACTATTGATAAACCATAAAGTTACATCCCGAAATTCAAGATTTTGTTTATAGAGCTTTTTAGCGGTAATAATAATTTCCTGATTTTTATTATCGATATCATCTTGCTTAAGCCATATACCCGAAGCCGGTTCAACTATCTGACGATTCTCGTGATTAATATATTTTTGCTCCAAACGATTAAATTTTGCTGCGCTATAAGTTGACAGTGAGGTAAAGATAGTTATCCAAATGACGCCAAGCAGAAAAGATAAAAAGGCAATTGGACGAATTATATTCCATAATGAAAAACCAGTTGATCTGATAATGGTAATTTCACTTTTAGATGAAAGGCCGTAAATCGTAATAATTGCTGCCATTAAAACCAAAAGCGCAGCAATATCATTAATAAAATCCGGAACTTGTACCAGCGCAATTTCAAATGCCTTGATAAAGGAAGTATCATAGCCTTGAATTTGCCTGTAAGCATCAAAACTATTAATACAAAATACGATCAAGGCAATCGCAAAAGTGATTTTTAAGAAATTTTTAAAAAAAACCCGACCGATATAAAGATCAATTTTTTTAATATGAAGAATTGTCATTTTTTACCTTTCATGTACGGCCAATATATAGCCCGATTATTGCAAATAAAACCAAATTGAGATATGAAATTGAAACATAGGCCAGATGATATAAATTAATGGCCACAAAGATAAAAATTGTGGCAATCAAAATTGCAATCAAAATATTAGCTAAATTACCCCTTCGGTTAAATTGCCCTCTTAAAATTAAGCTCAGTGCAATTATTGCCAAAATTACTGAAAATAACGGAATGGTAATTCTTTGATGAAATTCTGAGCGATATTTTTTTAATTCTTCTAAAGATGAATCCGCTTCAGGATTAAGCAACTCATTTAAATAACGCTCATTTGCCCGCCAGCGAATTGGTAAATTATCTTTTCGCTCTCCAGTTAGATTAAAACTATAACTATCAAATTTTAAAATATCGTTTTTCTTGGTTTTATAGTTAAATTTCTGTGCAGTACCATTTTGCATGTAAAGCGCTGCTGAATTTTGACTGGTAACGATACTGCCCCTTGCAGCAGTCAAGGTAGAAGAATAGTCCCGCTGCCCAAGATCATGAACCACAATACCGGTTAATTCATTGTCGATATGACTTTTAACATAAATAGTTAGATTTCTTGCAGTTTCAAAAGTGCCAGGTTTAAATACCAGATTGCTATAGTTATTTTGAAATTCCATTCTCGCCAAACGCAAATTTTTATTAGCATATGGCATAAAATAAACAGAAATCACAAACGAAGCAATAACACAAGCAGTTACTAGCGGAATTATTGGAGTAGCAAGAGCAAACTTATTGAGGCCGGAATTTTTTAAGATGGTAATTTCATTGTTATTGATCAGGCGATTATAAACCATTAATATCGCACTAAAAAGCGAAATGGGAATCAAAAATAAAGATAGCCACGGCAAAATCAAAACAAATAATGATAAAAATTGTGTTAGACTAATGCCATAATCAATGATGAATTTTACGAATTGTATCGCCTTTGAGAACCAGATTAAAGATATGAGGACAAAAATTAGTCCCAAAAAAGCAGTGCTGACTCTATAAAAAATGTAAGAGCTATATTTTTTCATTTAGATAATTAATTTTTTACAAGAATCAGCAGCGCCAAATTTAATATTATAGGTCTTTGGAATTATTAGCTAAATATTCAGCCACTCCCTGAGGGCTTGCTTTCATGCCTTTTTTTCCTTTATTCCAGCCAGCTGGACAAACTTCACCATGCTTTTGGAAGAATTGTAAAGCATCAACCATTCTGATTGCTTCATCAATATTTCTGCCAAGTGGCAAATCATTAACCAGCTGATGTTTAACTACTCCATTTTGATCAATCAAAAAGGTGCCCCGTAATGCAACCGCATCATTAACTAAAACATCGTAATCACGAGCGATTTGCTTGGTTAAATCAGCAACTAGAGGATATTGCACCTGACCAATACCACCTTTTTCAATTGGGGTATTTTTCCAAGCCAAATGGCTAAAGTGAGAATCAACCGAAACTCCGATTACTTCAGCACCACGATCTTTAAATTCTGATAAACGATGATCAAACGCAATGATTTCTGATGGGCAAACAAAAGTAAAGTCAAGCGGATAGAAAAATAAAATTCCGATCTTGCCCTTTAAATAAGTTGTAAGATTAAATTTATCATTAATTTCATTATTTGGCATTACCGCTGCTGCGGTAAAATCCGGGGCTTTTTTTCCAACTAAAACTGACATAATTTATATTTTTTAAATGTTGATTGAAGGGTAAATTTTAAGAATGTCACGAGACAGAATACAGGATATGATCAAATATCATAAAATCAATGATCAAAAAATTATATTATTTTGCAATACATGGATTAATAACCGCACCCCAGTTCCCAAAAGCCTCGCATCGCTTGGTAGCTTTGGTTGAACCCCCTAAATAGCCAGTAGGACAAGCATCATTAGCGACGGCAATTTGATTATAATAAGCCTGCGGCCAAGTAATATTAGTAGCATTTACCACATATAAATCAGGACCAGACGCAACTGCCGGACAAGGAATTAGACTAAGTGCATTAAAATCAATTACCATCTGATTTCTGGTCTTATATAATACAATATCGTCAAAAACATCACTACCATTTGAAGCCACCACAATATTATTATCAAAATTCACTCCAGCATCAAAGCCATTAGCATTGTCATTAAGATTATTTCTTTCATCATTATCACTTGAAATAGAATTTTGGCTATTAGAACTAGCATTAAAAGCACCAGATTTATTGGACCCATAGCTAATTAAAGCAAAAATTGCCACCGAAGTATCGGTAGCTGCCGATGCCCCGGCAACATCTTTAATCACAATATTATTTGAAGACGCTGTTAAGCCAAATCCGGGAGGAGAAGCTGAATCACTAACTGTAAATCTATTATCGACCATATAAGCAATTTTACTTTCAAAACCATCTTCTGCCATATCATTACTCAAACCCAAGGCCTTAACCGGCACCATTCCGTAAACCAAATGAGTATTAGAGCCAGAACCATTATTATAAACCCCAATCCCACTACAACTACCATCACTACCAACCGCCAAACCATAATTAACCGGATCTGATGATTTGATAGTTTTAAGCGAAGCCGGACAAGGAAGTTTTTTATTGGTCAGTAAATAATTGCCAAGCGATTGGTACAAAGCGTTGATACGATCCCGACTATTTTTAACCTTGGCATTATTAATACCTGCAGTTGAAAAAGACAAAGCCCCGGTAATTAAAATTGAAGCAATCAAAATCACTATCGATAATTCAATCAAACTAAAGGCTGCCGGCACAATATTGCGCCTTGTAATATTGTGAGAAATTTTGGAAATTATGAAAACCCTGATCAATTTCATTAAAAGATTCCTGCAAAAAAATTTGACAAAAGAAAAATTAAATCTATATTTGCTGCCTCTTGATAGTACAACTATCAGTTTTTCTGCCTAATAATTACCAGTTCGGCAATTTAGCATTTTTGTCCTTTTATATAAACAAAATTTATATAGTAAAGGCAATTCATCCTTTATCAACCAATCGATAAAAGATAAGCAGCTTACCGAACAAAATCAAAATGGGGATATAGCTCAGTTGGTAGAGCACCTGCTTTGCAAGCAGGGGGTCTGCGGTTCGAACCCGCATATCTCCACCACTTTATATAAAGGCTTCGCAGCTTTTCTGATTTTCTTTAAAATCTTCTGGGGATACTATGGGGATACTTCTAAAGAAAGATATTTCAAATCAAAACATTACATAAATCGCTTGATTTGCTAGGCACCAATATCTTTTGATTCTTTTTCAATAAATTTTATTGCCAGTTCTTCATTTTGTTCAATTGCCATTTCTACGGCTTTTTTGGCTATTTCGAGTAGGGATTTGGATTGAAATTTAAACAAATACATTTTGTTTATTTTTTCTTTTATTTCATCTTGAGAGACTGTCGCAAATCCCAAAACTCCCTCAACCAACTTTTTTTACAAAATCCAC
>CAZUPN010000044.1:0-261 GCA_964622015.1 uncultured Rhizobiaceae bacterium
TAAGCATTATTTTTAATTTCTGCAAAAACTTCACTTCGTTGTTTTTTGGATAATTTTTTAGAATCATTAATATTTTTAGGAATCGATTCTTTATTTAAAATTACACAAGCCGCAACCACCGGCCCCGCAAGCGGCCCTCTGCCCGCTTCGTCAATTCCGGCAATGATTTTAGGGTGATATTTTGCTTCAATTAAAAAATTTGGTAATATTTTTTGTTTTTGATCTTGCATTTAAAAAGAAACTTGATTTTAATTTAAAAAG
>CAZUPN010000044.1:271-4350 GCA_964622015.1 uncultured Rhizobiaceae bacterium
AGCTCGGCTTAGCCTTTCAAATCGCCGATGACATTCTCGATTATGAGGAAAAAAATCAATTACAGCGCAGCTTTGTTGGATTGCTAGGATTAGAGGGAAGCCTTGCTTATTTACAAGATATTAGTAATGAGGCCAAAGATTCGATTCGTAAACTCGGCTTAGCTACTGAGAATCTTGAATTCCTTATTGATTTTAATTTAAAAAGAAATCCAGTCTTTACATGGCATAAATTACAATCCTTAATTATAAATATAACAATGTCTTTTTTTAAAAAATCTAATTATACTAAGCCAGCAATCGTTGCGGCATTGATATTATTAATAGTAGCTGTTATTTATATTGCCAGCAGCAATAAAAAACATACAACCGAAACTAAATCTGAAACTCAAAATGAGCAAGAAGTTAAGCCAAGCGGTCTTGATAAAAACATGAAAGTTTCCAATGTTGAAGATACTGAAAAAGTAATTACAAAATGGATTGAAGCCAATCCCGAAGCAATCATCAAGTCAGTTGCCAACATGCACAAGCAAGCCATGGAAAAACAAGAAGCTGAGGCACAAAAAAATATCGCCAACAAAAAAGATGAATTATTTGAAGATAAATCATCTCCGGTTTTCAATGCTAAAGATTATGATATCTCAATTGTAGAATTCTTTGATTATAATTGCGGCTATTGTAAAAAAGCGCAATCAGCGGTTGAACAGCTTTTAAAAGAAGATAAAAAAATCAGATTTATCTATAAAGAATTGCCAGTTCTTGGTAATTCATCAGTTGAATTATCTAAAGTAGCAATTGCAGTAAATATTGTAAGCCCGGATTCTTATTCTAAGTTTCATAATGCATTAATGAAATCAGGAGCTAAAAATCAAGATGATGCGATAAAAATTGCAGCAGGTCTTGGAGTTAGCAAGGATCAATTAATCAAAACTCTTGATAGCAAAAAATCAGAAATTGAAGCTTTGATTGCCGCTAATCATGAACTTGGTGCCCTGATTGGAATTAACGGCACTCCCGGTTTTGTAATCGGCGAAGAATTAATCCCTGGTGCTGTAGATGTCGCCACTATGAAGCAAAAAGTTGCTGATCAACGTCAAAAATAGACTTATTGTTACTTCTAGATTGCCACCTCGCTTATATCACTGCTTGCAAGGAATGATTTGTCAAGTATCATCACTTGCAAGCAGCCGTAGGCGAAGTGGCAATCCAGGGAAAATATAATAATAATTGCCTTTAAAGCAAATTAGTAATTTTCTCAATCATTACATCACCAAGTTCATCAGGATTCTTAATCACAATTGAATTTTTATAAAATTGACCAACATCATGGCCAATTCCAATTCCAACTAGCTCAATTTTAGATTGTTTTTCAATTTTTGAAATCACCTTAACTAAATGATCAGTTAAAATATTATCATTATCATTATTGCTGGTAGTAGCATCATCAATTGGTGCGCCGTCAGAAATCACCATGAGAATTTTTCTGCTTTGCTTATATTGCATCAACCTTGATCTTGCCCATAATAAAGCTTCGGAATCGATATTTTCCTTCAAAATTCCATCTTTTAACATCAGGCCTAAATTAATTTTGGATTTTTTAAAATTTTGAGTGGCTGATTTGTATACTATGTGACGTAAGTCATTTAGGCGTCCGGGATTTTTTTTGCTGCCTAAACTTTCCCATAATTTTTTTGATTTACCACCTCTCCAATCACAAGTAGTAAAGCCAAGTATCTCACTTTTAATGGCAAATTTTTCTAAAGTCGCGGCAATTATTTCTGAAGCCATGGCACTCATTATAATTGGCGATCCTCTCATCGAGCCAGAATTATCAATTAAAATTGCCACTATCGCATCCTGATAATCATGTAATTTAAAATTTTGCCAAATATCGGGTAAAGATGGCTTTAAAATGATTTGAGTTAATTTCTTGCGATTTAAAATACCTTCGCTTTGACTATATTTCAGTGGCAAATATTTTTTGGCTAATAATTTTTTCTTTAATTTTAAGATCAATCTTTGAGAAATTATATTTAATTGCCGCAATTTAATATCAAGCTGCGCTCTTAGTGATTCAAGCTCATTTTTAGTCAATAATTTTGCCGGAAAAACCACCTCATCAAATTTATTGCTAAAAATTTTATAGTTATCGATAAATTCTATTTTTTCTTGATAATTATCATCTTCTGATTCAAGTTTTTTAGCGCCAATATCATCAGTTTTTTTAATTTCTTCAATTTTAATTTCAGTCAAAACCGATGATTTTTTGCCACTTTTTAGCTCTTTTTGCTTAGAGCGGTTGATCGCTAAATTTTGCAATTTTAAATTAAAATTCTCAGCATCTGATTTTAAATCATAATTTTGATTTTTAGTACTATTTTCTTGATCATTTAACTGTTTGGGCTGCAAAAATAGCTCAATGATTTCTTTGCTTAATTTTGCAAAATCTTGCTGATTATTACTTTTATCAGCTAATTGTTTAATTTTATTTACAAGATTAATCTCTAATTTTTGCTCAAATTCCTTTAAGCTGGTAATCGCTGATTTTAAATTATGCTTATTAAAATGATCCTTTAAAATCAATAACGCCAATAGATCAGAATCATCTTGTAACTCAGCAATATCTTGATTGATTTTGTTAAAAATATTTTTAGCAATACCAATATATGTTTTAGAGATATTTAAAAGCAGGCGGGCCTTTTCAAAATTATCAAATAACCTCTTTTCTATGCCTTCAACATAGCAATATTGCTGCATTATTTTTGAATCATGAAATAATAAATATAGCAGCGCCATATCAGCGCATGAGCGATGATTTTTTAAATCTGTTTTTGAAGAGGTTTTTTTATCAGTTTTAAGATTGGCAAGTAAGATTTTTTTTTCAGCTAATAAATTTTGATTCCAGGCAAAAAAATTATTTTCTAAATCATCAGTGATTTCAATTTCCAAATTTTGATCACGAAAATTTCTAGCATTATCAACATCGCCGATATTTTTGATAATATCAGATAATATCTCCCGAATTTCGAAATTGACATTTTGCACCATCTTAAACTTACTTTTATTGACTTATTATCACCACTACACGGTTATAAATTTCCAAACACCCCAAAAACCAACCCCGATACCATCCCCAATCTCAAATTGTTATCCCTCGGCCTCCCCCTGATCATCTTCGCATTACCCTGCTTGTCATCGCCGCGGAAGCGGCGATGACAAAGAAGCAGTGCTTGGATGGCAAGTGGAGATGAGGAATAATAGTTGCAAGAGTAAAAGTACCGGGCACTTTCTCAAAAGGTAAACGCTACCAGGTACTTTTCTTTCTTTTATTTCTTTTTCTTCGTGACAATATCTAAAAGGCAACTGGTAACTTTTTTCTGCAACGATAGCTCAAAAGTTACCAGCTACCTTTTTAGCTAATCATGGTTTCTTCTGTTTTTAAAAACTCAAACTCTTGATGTTCGATATTAGAGACTAAATCTGCAATTATATCTGCTGAGGCGCAGGCTAAAGTCCAACCTCTGGCGCCGTGACCGCAATTGAGATAAAAATTACCATATTTTTTTACCTGACAGATTAATGGGGTGGAATTTGGTCTAAATGGCCTAAAGCCGTACCAATCCTTAGCCTCATTTAAATTGCCAAAATCACAAAATGTTGATCTTATAGTAGATTTCAGGAAATTAACATGGCCCTGATTTTTGGCAATTTTTAAACCATTCATCTCAAAAGTTCCGGCAACTCTTAAATTATTGCCAAGACGGGTATAGACAATACGATTCTCTTCATCAGTTAAGGAAGTCATTGGCGATAGAAATTCTTCATCAGTTGGAATTGAGAGGCTATAGCCTTTGAGAGGATAAATTTTTGAATTAATGCCAATACCTTTTAGAAGTTTTGAGCAATAGGCACCAAGGGCGTAAACATATTTATCAGCTATCAATACTCCTTTATTGGTATTAATGCCGGTAATTTTTTTATGATTAGTAAAAATGTTTTTTACATCGCAATCATATTCAAAATTAACATTATATTTTTTGCGGCAGATTTCTTCCAAAGATTTAGTGAATAAATAACTATCT
>CAZUPN010000044.1:4360-10505 GCA_964622015.1 uncultured Rhizobiaceae bacterium
GAGTAAAAAATCCCCCCAACCAGCTTTTTATTATCATATAAATTAACCAGGGTCGGCTCTTTTTTAACACATTCCATAGGGTTTAAAATTGAGAGTCTGGCTCCTAAAGATCTTTTAAATTCCGCTTGCTTTAAAGCTTGATCGAATAATTTTTGATTACGAAAAAAATGTAAAATACCCTTGGTTTGATAATTAAATTCAATCTGGCCCTCTGATTCCAGGAGGTTAACTAGAGATTGCTTACTTTTGAGACTAAGCGAGAGTAGATTTTTACTGTAATATTCTAACTTTTGCGGTGAGCAATTTTTAAAAAATTCATAGCTCCATTTTAAAAGATCCAAATCAAATAAATCCTTAACCGAGAAATAAGAATTAGGCTTAAAAGATGCCTTTAAAATCGAAAATAATGATGATTTAGAGGATAATAAATCTATATCTGCGTAGCTTAACTGACCGCCATTACCATAGCTTGCACCCTCAGCACAGCTAGAATTTTTATCAATTACCGTAACTTCATAACCTTTCTTAGCTAAGAAATAAGCGCTCGTAACCCCAATTACGCCTGCACCTAAAACAATAATTTTCATCGTTTAAAGATTTTAAAAAATAATTTGTAAATAACTAAAAATGTCTTAGAACCTGCTTACTATCTTTTTTAATTCCGGATTTTGACATATTTTTAGCGCTTTTTTAACAAAATTATCCCTAATATTTCGATATATTTGGAATAATTTTGTTAAAAAATCAGCAAAAATAGGGCAAAAGATGGAATTAAAAAAGATAGTAAGCAGGCTCTTAGCTTTAAAAGTAAATTTTTCTACTAAAAAACACAAGTTAAAGATTCGATGATAGTAAATCAAACTTTAGATCAAGTAAAGGCTTGCAATAAAAGAATTTATAATATCCCTGCCAATTATAATTTTTTAGAATCATTAGCAGATTTTTTATTGACTAAATTCTCAATTACCAAGATCTCTAAATTAAAAATATTACTGCCAAACCGACGCCTGGTAAGAGAATTTCAAATTTTGCTCAGCCAGAAAATTACTAGCAATAATTCATCAGCATTACTTCCTAAAATTAAAGCAATCAGTGATATTAATCTTGATGATTTCATCGATCATCTCGCTAATTGTAAAAATATCAATCTGATTGCTAAAATTGCAGAAATTACCGATCAATTGACTAAAATAAAAACCGGGTCTGAACTTGAAAATTTATTATTTTTAAGCAATAAAATTAAAGATTGGCAAGAGACCACTAAATATTTTGGTAATAATTTTAACAATTCCGAGGCCTTAAACATCGCCATTAATTTATCCGATCTTTTTAATGAGGGACAAAAAGAGGGATTTGATTTAGAAAATTTATTAGCAATTGATGACTCCGAAATATCGCTTCACCGGCAATTTATTTTGCAATTTTTACAAAAATTTTATTTTGAAATTAAAAATTCCTTACTCAAAAATAGCCTCACTTCCCCAATTTTATATCATAATTTAATCATTGATCAATTTAGTGATTTTTTACAAGAATTTAATCATCCAAACCCTATCATTATTGCAGGCTCAACTGGCAGTATCAAATCTACTAAAAAATTAATTAAAACCATCTCCTCACTTGAAAATGGCAATGTAATAATTTATGGCTTTGATCAGAATTTTAGAAAAAATGCTGTTGGCCTTGGTCAGGAAAGCCATCCGCAATTTATGTTAAATTCCTTAATTGATTATTTACAAATTGAGCAGTCAAAAATTGTTGAAATTAAAAATGATGATTATTTGCTAAGCATTGCTAGCAGAAGAAAATTTATTGATACCGTAATGCTACCAAGCGACGAGACGATTAAATGGGAGAATTTTAGCAATCAAATTGATGATTTTGAACAATTATCAGCATCTTTAAAAAATATCAGCCTAATTAACGCCAGAAATGAAATTGAAGAATCTAAAATCATTGCTATTGCCCTTAAAGAAGCCGAAATTGCCGGCAAAAAAGCAGCTTTGATAACCAACGATCAAAGGCTTATTTCTTTAGTTAAATTAGAATTGCAAAAACTCAAAATTAAATTTAATGACGCCACTAATATTGGCATTCTTAACTCAAAATTAATCAATTTTATTTTGCTAATTTTAGAATTGTTAAATGATTATGATTCAAACAAGTTTTTAATTTTAATCAAGCATGATTTATGCTTTCTGAGTGCTAAAGAATTTAGCGAAGAATTAAAAGAATTTGAGCTCGAAATTATCAGGAAAGCCAGAATTAATAGCGGTTTTACCGGAATTAAAATCACAGATTCACCTAATTTTGATATAATTTTTGTAATATTTTCTAAATTAGAGTTGCTATTAAAAAATAATGTCAACCTCGCTAGCTTTACTAAAGAATTAATCGCTACTTTGCAAAATTTATCAAAAAGAGATTTTGCTGATATTATAAGTGGGGAAGGAGCAAGTCAGGAGATCTCTGATTTCTTCTTAAATTTAACTAGCCCCGATTCAGAAGCTAATTTGACTACGGTTAATCGTCAGGATATTTTACAATTATTTAAAATATTATTTGCTCAAATTAGCTATTTTGAAAAATCAGCCCTTAATTGCTTAGTGCAAATTTTACCAACTATTGAGGCCAGGCAATTAAATCATGATTTAGCCATTATCTCTTCGCTAAATGAGGGCTCATTACCTGAAATCAGTGCTGAGAATTGGCTTGGCAAAAAAATCAAAAAGGATTTAAAAATCGATAAAAGCAGTAAGCAAATTGGTATTAATGCTTATGATTTTTGTAATCATTTTTGTAATTCCAGAGTTATTTTAACCAGAAGCATTAATAGCAATAACGCCCCAACCACCCCTTCAAGATTTATTCTAAAATTGCAATCTTTGGCTAAAAAAATTAATCTCAATTTTGATGATGGCGCCATTTATTTACAAGTTTTAAAACAAATTGAAGAGCAGCAGCTAACAGATTCAAACATGATTATTTTAAGGCCCAATCCTAAACCGCCAATTCACTACCGACCAACCAATTACGCGATCACCGATATTGCAAAATTAATTCGCGATCCTTACTCAATTTATGCTAGGAAAATTCTGAAATTAAAGGCTTTAAATAAAATTGATTATGAGCCGGCCAAGCTTTATTCACGAGATATTGGAAAAATTTATTAAACAACCAGATCAAGAAATCGGCGATTTTTTAAACAAGGCCAAAAAAATATTTTTAAAATATTTCCCAAATCAGGAATTAGGATTAATTTGGTGGCCAAAATTTGAAAATATTTTTTCGTCATTTTTAGATCATGAGCTGAATTTATCTATCAACAACAATGATGTTGAAATACCGGTCAAATTACAATTTGATATTAGCGGCCAGCAAGTAATTATTAATGGTAAGATTGATCGTTTAATTTTTGATCAAAATAATTTAGCAAAAATTATCGATTATAAAACCGGAGCCTACCCAAGCAGAAGTGAAGTAATTTGCGGCCTCGAGCCGCAACTCACAATTTCTGCCCTGGCTTTAATTGCTGATCAAAAATTATCTTTAAAAACAATTAGCAATCTTGAATATTGGAAATTATCTTTTAGCAAAGATAATGAATATTATCAGATTTTTAAGAACCAAGAAGAGTTGCAACAAACAGTTTTAGCAACTAAAATTATGCTTGAGAATTTATTTAGTTATTTTTTAAATCAGCAGGATAATGGCTATATTTCCTGCTATGATCAAAAATTATATCAGGAAAATGAATATCGATATTTAGCAAGAATTGATGAATGGAATTTATGATGCGCTATAAATTAATTATTGAATATGATGGCAGCAATTTTTGTGGCCTACAAAAACAAAAAAATAACTTAAACGGTAAAAGCTCAATTGAATCAACTTTAGAGCAGGCAATCTTTGATCTTAGTAAAAAAAAAGTAAAAATCTTCGCTGCCGGCCGCACTGATGCTGGAGTTCACGCTCTAGGACAAGTGGTGCATTTTGATTTAGAACAAGTAATTCCTGCTTACAAAATAGTTGCCAGCCTAAATTTTTTCTTACTTAATCAGAATTTAAAAATTTTATCTTGTGAGTTAGTCAATCAAGATTTTCACGCTCGTTTTAGCGCTAAAATGCGTCATTATTGCTATATCATCATCAATCGCAGAGCCCCGCTAGCAATCGACCAAAATCGTGCCTGGCATGTACCAATAGATTTAAATATCGAAGAGATGCAAAAAGCCGCCAAATTTTTAATCGGCAAACATGATTTTTCAAGTTTTCAAGATCATCAATGCCAGGCTAAATCAGCAATCAGAAGCATTAATAATATCTCAATTACCAAAGAGGCAACCAGAGTAACAATTGAAATCAGTGCCAAATCATTCTTACATCATATGGTCAGAAATATCGTTGGCACTTTAGTAAAAATTGGCAATAATAAAATTAAGGCTAGCGAAATGGCAAAAATCCTATCCAGCAAAAACCGCTGCTCCTCAGGGCCAAACGCCCCGGCATATGGATTATATTTTAGCAAAGTAGAATATTAATACACTCGACATTCGACTCTTGATTCTTTAATTCTGGTTTGAAATTTACCATCCATATCATCTGCATAACTCACCTGATTATCCTTTAATTTTTTAATGGCTTTTATAACCATTGCTTCTGGCGGTAAGATGTTATCAGGACGTTGAAACGAAGGATTTTCTGATAAATATTTTTTTAATCCCTCTTTAATTTCTTCCTGATTTTGTACTATAAATTCATCTTTTAAAACCGCCACCAACTCTAAACTATATTCTATAGGTAAATTACAAGCTTTAAATTTTTGGAATAAATTATTGACAACCAATTGTTTATCACCATTTTGCGACGAATCCTCTTCAAGACTACCAAGAATAGCAGCATATTGTAAAATATTGATTTTCCTGGCACTTTTGAACCTTAGCTTAGCATCAGCGGCAAAAAATTTAGGCACCGTTATTGCGCTTGCAGTAGGCAAATAGATATGAAGAAATACGGAATCAAGATTGATTGCCTCTAAATCCTCCCGCTTCATGTCGTTATTATTGGATTTAACCATATTCCTAAATAACTCCATAATTTGAGTAATATCACTCACTTGTCGCCCCGAAGGTCTTGTTGGTGAGCTTTGTGGCGCTATGTCATTTATCCTATCAAGAAGAGATCGCTCTTGATGGTGAGCTGGCTTTTTGAACCATTGTTGTTGCTTAATATCAGGCAAATGTTTTTTAATATTTTCATCAAATAAGATCGATACCAGCTCATGGTTGAATTCTGGCAATAATTCATTTTCTACAAACTTTTCAAAAATAAAATTAATAATTTTCCTTAATCCAGCTTCATTACAACCGGGAGTTTTATCACGATAATAAGCGATGCTATATTGCAATAAATTCAGATTAGAGCCCTTACTACTATTTATTGCCGCCTTTATCAGTTCAGGATTTCGATTCAGGATGCCGCTACAAATTTCAAAATTGCCATCCTTTATTGCCTTAGAAAAATTGCTTGGTGATTGCGCCTTCTTTTGTTTTTGTTTTATTTCTTCTTCAGCCTTAGCTAGTTGCTCCTCGATTTCACCTATTTTCTTAAATATAACATCATATTGATAATTTAGAACCCGTAAATCCTTGTTACTTAAATTATCATACCTACGCCCAACTCTATCTGGATGAAATTCTCTTTTTAATTTTTTTACTCTAGCAGAAATATTTTCTAAATCACAATTTTCTTCAACTCCCAGAATTGCGTGGAGTTTATCAGGAAATGATATTTTGGCAAAATTTTTATCCTCCAACCCCCCAATAATAGTGCGAGGATTAAATTGCTGATTTGCTAATTTTTGCTTTTCGGCTTCTTGCTCAAGCTTTTCTCCATCCACCGCAACACAGCCAAGCAAAAACTCGACTTGCTCACTTAACTCTCTTTTAATCATATATTTACGATAATTAAATTATTTTAAATGTTAAAAAATATATAAAATATTAATTTAATAATAAAAATTCAATAATAAATTAACTAAAAATATTTTATACTAACTTAATTTTGACTTTTAGTTTGTGAGTTTTTATAGTATCTGGCTTCTTGCTAATATATTTATGCCTCTGTGGCGGAACTGGTAGACGCG
>CAZUPN010000044.1:10515-12721 GCA_964622015.1 uncultured Rhizobiaceae bacterium
ATTTGATCATAAGTTTAATATGAATAAGTAAGGAAAATACGAGGCTAGGTTTTTCCTAGCCTTTTTATTGTTCACTTCTTTTGTGTGCCTCTGTGGCGGAACTGGTAGACGCGATAGACTCAAAATCTATTATCTGTTAAGGATGTGTCCGTTCGATTCGGATCAGAGGTACCATTTAAGTTTGCTGCTCAAAATAATGTTACATTTAGCTGATTTAATTAAGGCGGTTTTTTTAGGGTTAATTGAGGGGTTAACTGAATTTATTCCGGTTTCTTCAACCGCTCATTTGGTTATTACTTCTTATTTAATTGATTTTGAAGCAATTAAAAATAATCTTTTTGAAATCGTCATTCAAGCAGGAGCAATATTTGCACTTTTGATTATTTATCGCCGCAAAATCCTAGCGATAATTTTAAATCTTGGGGAGAAAAATAATCTAAAATTTACTGGCAATGTTGCTTTGGCATTTCTGCCTTCAATAATAATTGGCGCCCTATTTTACAAATCGATAAAATTGCTGTTATTTTCTAATTTGGTCATTGCTTTGGCTTTGATATTTGGTGGAATTATCATGATTATCATTGATTTAAGACCAAGAAAATCAACAATTAACAGCATTGAAGATATTGGTTTTAAAAAATCCTTAGCAATTGGTTTGTTGCAATGCCTGGCGATGATACCAGGAATCTCAAGGTCTGGTGCTAGTATAATTTCGGGATTATTATTTGGTTTAAATCGCAAAACCGCCACCGAATTTTCATTTTTTTTAGCAATTCCAACCATTATCAGCGCTACTTGCTATGATTTATACAAAAATTATTCCGCATTAAACTTTAGTGATAGTAAAATAATTTTAATTGGCATGATTTCAGCCTTTTTATCCGCAATCTTGGTAATAAAATGGCTGCTTAACTATGTTAGTAAACATAATTTTGTGCCTTTTGGCATTTACCGTATATTACTTGGAATCGCAATCTTGATTTTTATTATTTAAACCATGGGTGACAAAAATTTAGCAATCAGATTCGGGCTTGGCGCCATAAAAGCAGTTGGCTTTAAAATGACCGAATCACTGGTAGCTGAGCGTAACCAAAATGGCCAATTTAGCGATATTTATGATTTTTGCGCCCGCCTTGACGCTAAAAATATCAATAAAAAATCAATTGAGGCCTTAGCGAAATCTGGCGCTTTTGATGGTTTATTTAAAGAGCCGTCAATGGTTAATCGTCGCCAAATTTTTGAATCTTTTGATATTTTATCACGCTTTGCCAGTGAAAAAAAAGATGCTGCTGCTAATTGCCAGATGAATTTATTTACTATCGGCTTAAGTGAAGAAGAACAAAAGCCCAAATTAAAAGCAGTTGTTGATTGGAGCAAAGAAGAAAGATTAAAAAAGGAATTTGAAGCTTTCGGATTCTTTTTAAATGAACATCCAATTGATGATTTTATTGATGATTTAAAAAAACGTGGAGTAATTTTTTCAAATAAAATTGAATTACAGCAGTTAGAAGATAATAATATCGTCAAGATGTCTGGAGTAGTAGCCTCAAGCAAACATAGATCAGGGCCAAGGGGTAGATACGCCTATTTAACTATGTCTGACCCTTTTGGCATTTACGAAATTATGGTTTTTGATAATGAATTAATCAATAATGCTAGAGATTTACTTGCTGATGGTAATATGATTGTAGTAGAATGCCTGATTAAAAAAGATGATGGCGGCTCAAGAATTTTAGCAAAAGAAGTTTGGGATTTAAGAAATTTTATTGAAAATAACAAGGCCAGGGATGCCCATTTCGAAGACATAAAAAAACAACCCAAAAGAGCAAATCCCAGTGGCCAAAAGAATTTTAAAAATAATGATAATGGCCAAAAATCAGCCAATCAAGCTAATGAAAAAGAAGAGTTTGAAAGAAAAATTGAACAATTAAAAAGCAAAAAAATCTATTCTGTAGTTGAAATTATCATCAAAAATCGTGAACCGATTTTTAACATTAAATCTTTTTTATCTTCAAGACTGATAACTGATGAAATTGCAACCAAACTAACTAAAAGCACCAAGGTAATTTTAGTAGTTATCAAAGGCAAAGCAATCTTTAAAATCGCCTTGCAAGATCATTATCTAATCGATGAATCTGACTGTGCAAAATTAAGAACAATTGAGCAAATTATTAATGAGGGAATTTTACAAGCTGTACGTAGTTTA
>CAZUPN010000045.1:0-296 GCA_964622015.1 uncultured Rhizobiaceae bacterium
TTATCATAAAATATCAGATGGTTGCCATTTTCAATAATTTTTAACCTGCCTGAAGTAATGCTGCCAATATCGCTTTTTACTGAGACTTGATATAAAATATACTGGTTGTTTTTCTTGATATCGACTGCCTTTTTGGCTTCAATTTTATAAATATGATTGTCGCTATGTTGAAATTTAATGCGAGGGTTAATCATGATTTTTTCAATATTATACTGATCGCTATTTTCCTTGTAATTATTGACTTTTTTACTAAAAATGCTATAGTTTTGGGAGTTTTTGGCCTTATCGTCTAACGG
>CAZUPN010000045.1:306-10185 GCA_964622015.1 uncultured Rhizobiaceae bacterium
AATTTAATGTTTTTAATTTTTTGATTTAGGCCGTAGAAAATATAAACAGCGATGCTGATAAAAATTAAGATATAAGAAAAAGAAATTAAAAATTTTTTAATTAAAAAATGTGAATTAATAATTTTTAGCGCTTCTTTAGTTCTGATATCCATTTATTCTACCGTTACTGATTTAGCTAAATTACGAGGCTGATCAACATCGTTACCTTTAAATAAAGCAATATAATAGGATAAAAGTTGCATCGCTACAATTGGCACGATTGCTTCTTGTATAATTCCTGAAATTTCTGGAATGACAATTTTACTATGAATCATAGATTTTTGTAAATCGGCAGATTTTTTATCACTAACTAATATTACCTTGCCACCTCTTGCGGCCACTTCAAAAGCATTAGAAAGAGTTTTTTCAAATAAACTGTGATTATATTTAGCTTGGGGGGCAATTACAATTACCGGTACCTTTTTATCAATCAAAGCAATGCTGCCATGCTTTAATTCTCCTGCTGCAATGCCTTGAGAATTGATATAAGATAATTCCCGTAATTTTAGTGATCCTTCTAAAGCGCTAACATAAGAAATGCCGCGACCAATATATAAAATATTTTTTTTATCGAGTAAGAATCTCGCAACTTCTTGAATATGATCTAAATTTTTAGGTTCTAGAATTTTAGCCATCAGATTTGCTGATGAATTTAACTGCGCTAAAAAATCTGTTTTTTGTTTGAGGTTAATTGTTTTTCTGATGAAGCCAAGCTCGATTGCAAATAAAGCTAAGGTTGCGGTTTGAGCGATATGGGCCTTGGTAGAAGCGACGCCAATTTCGGGGCCAGCTACCGTCCTGATAATTACATCAGATAAATGAGCCATACTGCTTTGGCTTGAATTAACAATTGCCAGAATTTTTTGCTGGTTACTTTTAGCGTATTTTAAAGCGGCAATAGTGTCAGCAGTTTCACCAGATTGAGAGATAAAAATCATTAAATTATCGCTACGAAATGGATGACTGCGATAACGAAATTCAGAAGCGATGTCAACTTCCACTTCAATTTTAGCAATGTCTTCAAGTAGATATTTAGCAAACAGACCAGCATAAAAAGAGGTTCCGCAAGCAACGATTGTGATTTTATTAATCTTTTTTAAATCAAAAGAAAAATTCGGCAAATAAATCGAGCTATTATTCAAATCAACGTAAGTTTGAATGGTATCTTCAATTACCCTTGGTTGCTCGTGAATTTCTTTAAGCATAAAATGGGCAAAATTTTCTTTGCCGATATTTTGCTTGTTGCTTTCAACGGTTTTAATTTTAGCAGTTATTTTTTTGTTATTATGATCAAAAATTTCAACCTTATCTTTAGTAATAAAAGCTAATTGCCCATCTTCAAGATAAGTAACTTTATTACAATGATCCTGAATTGCGTAATAATCAGAGGAAACAAAATTTTCACCATCACCATAAGCAATTAATAATGGCGGACCTTTTTTAGCGGCGATAATCAGATCAGGATTGTCGGCAATAATTATTGCCAGCGCGTAGCTGCCATTAATTTCCTTGATTGATTTAGTGATTGCTAAAAAAAGATCTTTGGTTTGTTTTAGATAAAACTCAATTAAATGGGGAATGATTTCAGTATCAGTCTGGCTTAAAAATTTTACCCCGTTTTTTTGTAATTTATTTTTTATTTCTAGAAAATTTTCAATGGTGCCATTGTGAACTACGCAAATTTTTGCAGTAGCGTGAGGATGAGCATTTTCTTTGCTTGGCTTGCCATGAGTAGCCCATCTGGTATGGCCAATTGCAATTGGAGAATTGATTTGCTTATTTTTTGGTAATTTATTGATTAATTCTTCTAATTTGGCAATTTTTCCTTCTTGTTTTATGATTTGGAAATTATTGTGGCCAGTTTTTGATGAAATAGATGGGGCGGCGATTCCGGTTGAGTCATAGCCGCGATATTCAAGTTTTTTAAGTCCATCTAAAATTTTTGGTACCACATTATGACTACCGACAATTCCGACAATTCCGCACATATTATTTTTATTTTTTATTAAGCCTCCATTTGTCATTGCGGCTGCGGCTGGAATCGATTTTGCAACAGCTTTACCGCCTCTAGATGGATTGCGGCCTGTGCCGCAATGACAAAGTGGATGGTTGTATTAAACTAAACGTCCAAATTCACTACCTTAAGAGCATTTTCTTGAATAAAATCTCTTCTTGGTTCAACCACATTTCCCATTAAAATTGAAAAGATTTGATCAGTTTCGTCATAACTATCGACCTTAACTTGTAGCAAAGTACGGTTAGCGGGGTCAAGAGTAGTTTCCCATAATTGTTCGGCATTCATTTCTCCCAAACCTTTAAATCTTTGAACTGACAGCCCTTTTTTGCCAATATCCATGATGATTGTCAGTAATTCGCTTGGCTTGAAGGCTTGATATTGTTCATCAGCTTTAATAAATTTAACTTCGCTGTTAAAATCAGTAATTATTTGCTCTTTGACATGATTAATTGCTGAGGCTTCAGGTAAATCAAGTAAGGTTCTTTTAATTAGATAAGGAGTTTTTACGCCTCTGGTTTTTTTGATAATTTCAATATCCTTATCTGCGCTAATTTTTACATCCCATTTAACTTCTGAATCGCTGCTAGAATTTAAATGTTTTTCAATTTCAGTAATTAGAGTATCTTGTGCATCCTGATTATCGAGCCAATCGCGATTAAAAGCACCAGCCAAGACGATATTTTCGGCAATATTGGTTGGCATGAAGCGAGAAATATTATTAAGCAGAAGTGAGAATTTATTGAGTTTTTGGACAAAATCAAGCAAATCAGCGCCGGCCCTCATGGTGCCTGCAGAGTGTAAAACGCTATTAGCAAGAGCATTATCAATGATGTAATTTTGTAATGATTGCTCATTTTTTAGATATACTTCGCTGCCAGATTTTTTAACTTTATAAAGCGGCGGTTGGGCGATATATAAATAACCTCTCTCAATAATTTGAGGCATATGGCGGAAGAAGAAAGTCAAAAGCAGGGTTCTGATATGGGAACCATCAACGTCGGCATCGGCCATGATGATGATTTTATGATAACGAACTTTAGCAATATCAAAATCTTCGTTACCGATTCCAGCGCCAAGCGCGGTAATCATGGTACCGATTTCAACTGAAGAGAGAATGCGATCAAAGCGCGATCTTTCGACATTAAGAATTTTTCCTCTAATTGGTAAAATTGCCTGAAATTTACGATTACGTCCACCTTTTGCTGAACCGCCGGCAGAATTTCCTTCAACGATAAATAACTCGCTTAAAGCCGGATCTTTTTCTTGGCAATCAGCTAATTTTCCAGGTAAATTACTTACTTCTAAGGCGCTTTTTCTTCTGGTTAATTCTCGTGCCTTCCTGGCCGCTTCTCTTGCCTGTGCTGCCTCAACTCCTTTACCAACGATAATTCTAGCATCAGCTGGACGCTCTTCAAACCATTGTGATAATTTATCATTAACCCAGCCCTCAATGTAAGGCCTGATTTCACTTGATACTAATTTATCTTTAGTTTGAGAGGAAAATTTTGGATCCGGTAATTTAACTGAAAGTACGCAAGTTAAACCTTCGCGCACATCTTCACCGGTTAAAATGATTTTTTCTTTTTTAAATAATTTATTATTGGCGGCGTAATTATTGATGGTTCTGGTTAGTGCCGATCTAAGCGCTGCCAAGTGAGTGCCGCCATCTCTTTGGCGAATATTGTTGGTAAAGCATAAAATATGTTCATGATAAGAATCATTCCATTGCATGGCAATTTCTACGCTAATTCCACTTTCTTTATCAGAGCCGATAATTGAGGTGGTTTGATGCAAAGCATTTTTACTTTTATCAAGATATTTTACATAAGCAGTAACACCGCCTTCATGAAATAATAGTGCTTCTCTAGGCTCTTCTTCTCTAAGATCGGTTAAAACAATTTTAACTCCGGAATTTAAAAAGGATAATTCTCTTAAGCGATGTTCAAGAGTAGCGAAGTTGAATTCAGTGATGGCAAAGGTTTCTGCTGAAGGATGAAAAGTGATTTGAGTGCCGCGATTTTTTTCATTTTCAGAAATTAATTTTAAAGGAGAAACTGAATCACCATTTGCAAAACGCATGGAATATTTTTTATTATCACGCCAAATTGTAAGTTCCAGCCAATCAGACAAAGCATTTACTACTGACACGCCAACGCCATGCAATCCACCTGACACTTTATAAGAATTTTGATCAAATTTACCACCGGCATGAAGCTGGGTCATAATAACTTCAGCAGCGCTAATTCCTTCTCCTTCGTGAATATCAACTGGAATACCCCGGCCATTATCTTTAACGGTAACCGAGCCATCAACATTTAAAGTTACCATAACTTCATTACAATATCCAGCCAAGGCTTCATCAATTGCATTATCAACTACCTCATAAACCATATGATGTAAACCGCTACCATCATCAGTGTCGCCGATATACATACCTGGCCTTTTTCTAACCGCCTCCAACCCTTTTAAAACTTTAATTGAATCAGCATTATATTCTTTGTTTTGTTCATTTTGGCTGTCATTGCTAATAATCGACAATTCTTGTTCTTTCGACATAATTATATTGGCTTTAATGATTTTTAGTTATTTTGTAAGGAACTTTTAAAAAATGAGTTTTAAGATATTAAGGGGCAAACTCTTAAAAAGAAAGAAGATAATCCTAAAAATAACACAAATTATTTAATGAAATATTTTGTAACAAAAAATACTATTGCTTTTTGGCATTTGTGAAATTAGATTATGATCCAAGCTTCTTGGTTCGCCTGGAAAGTTTTTAATAATCTACTTAAAACATAATCAATTAATTAATCGTTATGAAAAATAAACTTTTTACTACTGCTTCAATCATTGCTATCTTAGCATCTTCTGCGGCTTACGCAAAGACTGAGGGTCATTCTGCTGGATTTAACTTAATCCAAAGCCAATATTCTTCTAAACCAACTCAGCCAGCTAAAGACGTTACCGTTTTTATACGTAATTCATACGGTGCCGGTTTAAACTATAAATATGCTTTCAATATGAATGGCATGTTTGTTGCTCCTGGAGTTTATGCTAACTATAATAATATTGGTAATAAAAACGCAGGTTCTAAGTATGGTTACGGCGTTAGAGCTGATCTTGGTTACGATATCAATGACAAGGTTGCTCCATATTTGGTTGTTGGTCTTGGACGCGTTAATGTTAAATCACTAGAACTTTCAGACACTTCTAGAGCAAAAAGCTTTAACAGAAATACCTTGTTAATGGGTGCTGGTGTTAAAGTAGCAATTGCTGATAATATGGATTTAAGCTTCGAATATACTACCCAAAAATTCGACTTAAGTAACAAAAAATCTAAAGACTCAGCTAAAGCTGCATTGAAATACTCAAACAGAATTCAAGCAGTACAATTTGGCGTTGCTTACAAATTCTAATTATTAGCAACAGCTAATTTTTAGTAAAAAATACAAAGAAGGAGGGGTCGGATTAAAAATCCGGCCCCTTTTTTATTGCCTAAATGCGACCCCGCCGCCGCAATAAGGGTTCTGACCCCTTCTTAAGGTTTGAATCAACTTATAAATTTAAATGATACTTGCTTTTAATATCAACCAACGGAGATGATTAATAAAAATTATTTTCGCTACTGATTAGCAACTTATAGCAAAGTCAGGAATTAAGTCAACAGAATCATTGCTGCGGCAACAAGGTAGCAGGGCTTTCTGGATTGCCGCGTCACCTAATGGCTCCTCGCAATGACGAAAGCGTATAGTTGTTATTTTCTAGGAATTATTAAGTGACGCAGTAATCTGGATTGGGGTCTAGTTTAGAAAATGAAAATAAATATTAATGGCTTTCTTAAAAGGCTTTTGCGATATATTTGATTAGATCGGTTGCCATCATTGCGATTTCGCCATTTTCTTTGGCGGCTAAATCGCCGGCTTTGGCATGGATGTTGACGGCTAAGGATGCGGTAAGGGAGTTGTTTAGGTTGCTGCCGGCTTTTAGGCCGGCGATGATGCCGGATAATATGTCGCCGGTGCCGGCAGTTGCCATTCCGGGGTTGCCGCTTGGGCAGAGATATAATTTTTGTTCTTCGCCTAAAATCAGACTGTTATTTCCTTTGAGGACTATGGTTGCTTGATATTTTTTTTGCAGTTTTTTTATTGCTAGTTCGCGGTCATTTTTTATTTCTTCGGTGGTGGTGGCAAGTAAATTTGCGGCTTCTTTAGGGTGGGGAGTTAGGATTGCGTTTTCAAGATTATAGTTTATTTGTTTTTTGGCTAAAATATTAAGCCCATCAGCATCAATAATTTTTGGTATTGCGGGATTGTAATTCATAAAAAAATTAAATAACTCTTCTTCCCAGCCGGAATTTCCAATTCCCATCCCAAAGGCAATCACAGTTTTATTTTTGACAATTTCGATTAAATCATCTTCGCAGTTTGCCTCACAAGTCATGACATTTGGCAGTCTGGCAAGCAAAGCTATAAAATGCTCTCTTCGTGATAATACCGTTACTTTTCCGGCACCACCTCTAAATGCTGCTTCTGCTGCCATAATTACACTGCCACCCATATTATAATCACCGCCAACAATTAACACATGGCCAAAATCACCCTTATGGGCAGTAATTTTTCTTGGAGGGATTAATTTTGAAAAATTATCATCATCAAATTTATAATATTTGGCGCTGATCTGGCTGATAATTTTTGAATAATCAATATCAAGATTGCTAAATATTATTTTTTTATTGTGAATTTTGCCTTCACCTAAAAACAAGCCGGCTTTTAAGCCAAGAAAGGTAATAGTAAAATCAGAAATTATGGCATTACCACGAATTTGGCCGCTATTTGGGCATAACCCTGACGAGATATCAATTGATATTACCAAGCTATTAACATTATTTTTTCTAAAATTATTAATCTTATCAATAACACCTGACTCCATTGCTCTTACTTCTCCTTTCAGCCCGATTCCAAGAATTGAGTCAATGATAATAATATTTTTTGGAAAATTTAAGTTAGTATCATAAGAAATAACTTCAACTCCTGATTTTAAAGCTGCTCTTTCTGATTTTTGACATAATTCTGACTGCTTATTAAAATTACCGACTTTTATTACTAATGGCTGCAAGTCGTTAATTTTTGCTAATTTAGCGAGTAAAAAACCATCGCCGCCATTATTGCCGGCACCGCAAAAAATAAAGATCGGTCTTGATTTAATATCGGTTTGATTGCTTAAAAATTTAAAAGCAGCTTCTGCTGCCTTTTGCATCATTAAATGGCCAGAAATTGCCATTTCATTTTGAATATAATCTTCAATTTTTCTTATTTGTGCTATTTCAAAAATGGGCTGTTCAAAATTCTCCATGAAGGTTATTTAAAAAATTAATAAAAGCCTTTTAGGTAATGGATTGGGTCATCAAGATTTGCAACCATTGCGTCAGCTGTGATAATGCCGTTTTTTAATACAATAATTCGGCTGGCAATTTTAGTTAAAAAATCAAGATCATGAGAGGCAATAACCATGGTTACTCCAAGCTCTCTTATCGATTGCAATAAATTAACCACATCTTCAATTGTTGCTACATCAAGGCCGGAAGTGGGCTCGTCACAAAGTAATAATTTTGGCTTCATCATTAAGCTTCGCGCCAGCGCTACTCTTTGTTTTTGGCCGCCAGAAAGTTGCGAAGGGAAAGATTCGGCCTTGCTTGCAATATCTAATTTTTGCAGTAATTTTAAGGCTTCTTCTTTGCAGTTTTTTTTAAAAACTAAATTGGGAGCGTAAGTTAAATTTTCAATTACTGTCAGGTGAGGAAATAGCTGAAAATCCTGAAACATGAAGCCGCTTGTTCCTTCATAGTTGATATCGCCATTATCCAGCAACTCTAGCCTTTGAATTGAGCGTAGCAAAGTTGACTTGCCGCCACCAGATGGCCCGGCAAGGCCAACTATGCTATTTTCTTCAATTTTAAGATTGATGCCAGAAAATATTGTAACCCCGGCAAATTTTTTGGCAGCTTCATTAATGGCTAGCATAATTACTCCTTTCTTCAATTTTTTTACCAATATATTCAATCAATAAAATCAGCAGGTAATAATAGGCGCCGGCAATAATAATTGGCAGAAAATAGGTGAATTGTTCGGCTGCAACTAATTGCGCTTTGCGCATTAAATCCATGCCGCCAAGGGTTGAAATGATCGCGGTTTCTTTCAAAAGCGCAATAGTCTCGCCGATTAATGATGGTAATATATTTTTTACTACTTGCGGTAAAATTATATCTTTCCACATATAGTAATTTGGAATTTGTAATGTTGTTGCCGCTTCAAACTGACTTTTTGGAATATTTTCAATACCGGAGCGTAAAATTTCGGCAATATAGGCTGAGCTATTAATGCCAAAAGCAACAATGCCGGTTTGAAAAATATTTAATTTAATCTTTAATAAATCAGGGACGCAAAAATAGATTAAGCTTAATTGTAAAAGTAATGGCGTGCCGCGCACTATCGAAATAAAGCGAGTAACCAAAAATAAAATAATTTTATTTTTATAATTTTGCTTGCCGTTATCGCTAAAATTTTTACTTGAATTAAGATAGCGAAGCAAAGATAAAATTACTCCTAAAATTAATCCCAAAATCAAGCCGCCAAAAAGCAGCCCTAAGGTTATAATAATACCGGTGCCAATGAAGGTTATACTTTCAATTATTGCCATTTAAACTTGAAAACCATTTTTGTTCTAACTCTTTAATCTTGTGTTTAGTAGCCAGATTTTTAAGTGCCTTATTAATTTCGGCAGTTAATGGTGAGTTTTTCTTAAGTGCTATACCATAACCATCTTCTGATTTGGCAATTATTTTATATTCCAGACCGGGATTATTTTGAGTAAAAGCTACCGCTTGGGTGCCATCAATTAAAACCAAATCAACATGACCGGCCTTTAGTGATTCTATTGCCTGATTATTATCATCAACTGTAATTACTGTGGTTTTAGTGGCGTGTTTTTTTAACCAAATTTCCATAGTAGTGCCAATTTGGCAAGAAGCCTTTTTGCCATCCAATTCGGAAATATCAGTAATTGGTTTATCTTTAGAAAAAACCATTGCCAGAGTTTCAAAATAATAAGGAGTAGAAAAGTCAAAATTTTGCTTTCTTTCTTCGCTAATAGTCATAGTTGCGATTGCAGCGTCAACATTGCCCCTATCAATTGCCGGTAGGATATTTTGAAATTGCATATCTTCAAATACCGCCTCCTTACCAAGCTCAATTGCGATCATATTGGCCAAATCAATATCAAAGCCGACTAATTTGCCTTTTTGGCTATATTCAAAAGGAGGGTAAGTAGCATTAGTTGCAAATTTTATTTGGTTGGAATCTTTGTTATCAGTACAGGCGCTAAGCAGTAAAAATACCGATATTAATAATGCGCTCAAGGTAAAAAATTGCCATATTTTTTTCTGGCCGAAAAGCTTATTGATCATTTAGCAGATTTATTTTAATTAGTTTTAAGAATCTTATCCATAAAATGGCAGTGGTGATTTTATAATCTGGATAAATTTTTGCTAGTAATTTCTGATAAATTTTTAACTGTCTCAAATACTGTTCTGGCGGCTCTTTATTTAGATCTTCTTGGTCAATCTCGTCAGATTTGTAGTCAATAATCATAATCTCATTTTGCTTAATTATCAATAGATCAATTCTTTTGGCGATTAATTCCTTCTGATAATAGCCAGAAATTTCTAGCTCACATTCAATATTATGAGAAAATAAATCATCAAATAGATCGCAGTTAATAAAATTCCTTAGCAAATCAACGATCTCGTTTATTGATTTAGGGGGAAGTAA
>CAZUPN010000045.1:10195-12635 GCA_964622015.1 uncultured Rhizobiaceae bacterium
GATTGATGATTAATTGTTTTAATTGCAATATTTAGCAAATAATCTTTATCGATTTTGATTTGATTCTTATGATAAAAAGAAGCGATTTTGCCAATTATTTCTAGTGCTTTATGTATTATCTGGCCACGAATTACTGAGTTTTTATCGGGATTTTTAGTTTTTACGATTTGATTATTTGGCGCCTCGCTATTTTTAGCTATGTTTTTAATTGTCAGCGCCAAATCTGATTTTGAATAATCTATTTTTAAATTCGCAGGCAAAATATCGTTGGTAATATTTTTAGATGCAGCGCCATAGACAAAAATCTGATCATCGAAATCAAAAATTTGCTTAAAATCTTTTGATAACTCGCCACTTAAAAGTTGATCTTTAATTTTTGGCGATAAAAATTCTTGATTAAAAAAATTATTGCTAAAATTACTGCTAACTAAGCTTTTAATCAAATCATACCAACAATTTTGATCATTATTGACCCTTAAATCACTGCTAAAGCCGGCAATATATAATTCATCTTCAGCTCTTGAGGTTGCTACATATAAAAGGCGCAAATATTCGTCTCTAGCTTCCTGATTTTTTAATTTTTGATGAAATTTTATAAAATTATTCCGTTCCTCACTTTTATTAACCCAAAATGGCAACTTGTCTTCACCGTTTTTGATCCAAAAGATTTTTTCTTTTGAATTGGGCATGCGATTAAAATTATAAATACTATCCGGAATGATGACGATTGGTGATTGTAAACCCTTAGCTGAATGAACGGTAGTAATGATCACCCGATCTGATTTAAAATCCTGATTATTGATGGCAATTTTTGGTGATAATTTTTCAATATAATCTAAAAATTCAAGCAAATTAGGTGAAAATTTATCTTCAAAATCAAAAGCGGTTAGTAAAAATTGCTCAATTATTTCTGCTATCTGAATTGATTTGCTTGCAAATCTTGCTAGGATTTTTTGGTAATTATCACTATCATTTATCAGATAATAGAAAAAATCATAAACTCGACAATTTTTTGCTTTTAAAATATATTTTTCAAGCTGATTGGCGATCTTTATAAATTTGTGATTAGTATTTGTCAAATCTGATTTTAACGCTGCAAAAAGGCTGATATCTTGCTGGTTTTTAATTCTGCAAATTTCAAATAATTCCTCTTCGTTTAAATTAAAAAATGGTGATTTTAATAATCCGGCAAGATTTAAATCATCATCTGTAAAAAGTACAAATTTTGCCAAAGATAAAAAATCATTGATAATAATATTTTCGCTAATTTCGATTTTGGAATTGCTGGCAAAGGGAATTGAATATTTATTAAAAAATTTATTTAATGCCCAATCGAAGCCATTAGTGCGATTTCGAAGTAAAATCATGATATCGCCATAATTTATCGCTCTATTTTTAGCGGCAATAATTTTTTTATTTTCAACCAGCTCTTTAATTTTTAGAGCAATTATTTCTGCTAAAAATTCTTTTTCTCGGTAATATTGCTTGGGCGAAAAATCTATTTTTAATTGTTCTTCTGCTTGCTTTTTTACAATTTTGCTGCCATTAATTTGGGGCCATAATTCAAATCTGCCAATTCCTGGTCTAATGGCATTATGGCCGTTAAATTCAGTAGAGGCGCTAATTGCTAATTTATTATCTGGGCTTAAGAAGATAGCATCGATTACTTCTAAAATAGTCTGATTTGAACGAAATGAATTGTCTAAATTAATTTTATGTAATTTTGAGCCTAGATCAGAGATTTTTTTAGCAAAATAATCGTAAATTTCTTCACAAATATTAGGCTTGGCGCCTTGAAAACTAAAGATTGATTGCTTTTGGTCGCCAACAATAAAAATGGTGCGGTTAATTTGATTATCGGCGTCACTAAAGCCAGAAAAAAAATCTTCACTGATGGCTTTAATAATATTCCAGCCAAGATCGTTAGTATCCTGGGATTCATCAATTAAAATATGATCAAAAAAACCATTCATTTTATATTTAACCCATTGCTCAAAATCAGGATTAATCAGCAATTGATTGGTTTTGATGATTAAATCATTATAATCAAGATAGGAATTAATTTCTTTGAGTTGCAAATATTCATTTAAAATTCTATCGCTTAATTCCAGAATTTTAGCGGTTGAATTTGCAATTTGCAGAGAATTTAATTGATCTAAAAATTGTAAAATTAATGCTTGTTGTTGATCAAATAATTTCAGGAATTTCTCTTGCTGATATTTAGCGGTAATTATTAATTTTCTTGGTTCATTTTTAGCGGTAAGAAAGATATCTTGATAGAGATGAAAATTCTCTAAATTGGGATTTAGGAGAAATTTTTGGAGATCTTGCTTGGTTGCAATATCAGTTTTTTTGTCGCTATTTTCAAGGGATTGAATTAATTCTTGGAGGATTTTAAAATCTGGCTTTATTTTGGTCAGAAAATCATCAAAAATATTTT
>CAZUPN010000046.1:0-12189 GCA_964622015.1 uncultured Rhizobiaceae bacterium
AAGTTTAATTAGATTTGGTTAAATTGATAGGGCGGGTTTACCAGACGCTTACGTTCAAATAAGTTTGCCAAGGCTGTATTTTTTGGTAATAATCAAGAGTTTCAGCAATCTACCAAAGAAGAGCAATTGATTGCTGACGGATGTAAAAGACTGATTGAAAACGCTATTATTTGCTGGAATTATCTTTATTTGTCGCAGATGGTTGCTAATTCTAAAAGTAAGAGTGAGAATGAGAAAAGCAATTTGATTGATATTATTAGAAATGGCTCACCCGTTACTTGGCAACACATTAATCTGCAAGGAGAGTATGATTTTTCTGAGGAAAGTTTGAAAGATTCTATGCAATTTAAGCTTTCGGAGCTGTTAGAGATTTAGGAAAAGTGGGTTGGGAAGAAAATTAAATCCTATGACAGATTTCCCCTAAATATGCAATGTTACCCAAATATAGCTTGGCATGATACATTAACCACCGCAGATGTTAAGCAAAAAGTAGCTCATTTTCAATATGGTTATTTTGATAGTATGACTGATTGTTATAAGTATTCAAATATCATCGATCGTTTACCACAAACCATGTTTTTAATTTATAACAATAAATTAGCTTACAAGGAATTTGACATCACAAAATAAAATTAGACTATAAACTTTAAAACCAAATAACCATGAAAATCAAAGATTTAGAACAACAAGAAAAAATCAGAAAAGCAATTTTAAATGCCAAGGCAAGAATTGATCAAATGATATTGGCTAATCAATCAATGCTGGTTTATGATTTACAAAAAGAATATTATGAAGATTTTGAATATAATCTTAAAATTAACCTAGAAACTATTCTTGATTATGATTATCAAGAGCAAGTAATTGATTTTTTGAAGAAACAGAAATTATACTAAATCCCATCTATAATAGAACATAACTAACATTACAAACACTCTTAATAATCTCTGGCGTTAAAGTATTAACAAATTTACAAACAGCATTCTCTAATTCTAGAAGAGTTTTATAGATTCTATTCTTGATGGTATGATCTTTTATATACTGCCAAAGCTTTTCAGTAGGATTTAACTCCGGTGAATATGGCGGCAAAATTATAATTCTTATATTGCCTGGAATCTTTAATTTATTTGATTGATGCCAACCAGCGCCATCCATAACAATTACAATTTTTTGATTCTTGCTTTGATTGCTTAGCTCTCTTAAAAAAATATTCATACAGTGAATATTAACATTAGGCAATAGCAAGGTAAATTCTTTACCGGTTTTTGGATTTAGGGCAGAATATAGATAAAAGTTTTTATACCCTAATTTGATTTTAACTGGAGTCCGAATTCCGGTTTTAAACCAGCCATGTCCTATTTTACTATGAGTGCCAAATCTACTTTCATCAAAGAACCATAATTCTTCACCCTGCTTTATTTCATTTTGGGTATTTCGGCACAACGCCCCGAAGAGGTGCAGTAGAAGTTTCTAACTATTCCTAATCTTTTGCATAATCTTCTCCATATCAATCAACCACTGCTCTTTGTCAAACTCATATCTTCCAAAAAGATATATGATGCATGTCATTGCTGATACCTTGCTTGATTATGTTTAAATCAAGGTTTATACAAAATTCTATCAATATAAATCGCTCCTTATTGACCAGGAACTCCAGTAATCTGACTTTTGGTAACAAGGGACTGAGTAGTGCGATCTTCTGAAGCCCTTCTTTTTGGGTCTACAGATGGCGGATCATCAATGGATCTTTTTCCAGTTTTCAATAATTCAAGGTTAGCGTTTATAGCAATTTCTGATTTAAACTCATCCGTAGCAGATAAAGTAAGTTCACGGATTCTTTCTTCTGACATTTGAGGACAAACCAATGAAATAATAGCAATAAATATTTCATTTCTTTGCTCTTGCCTTCTTAAAGGAGAGTCATGCTTTACCCCTGATTGTTGCGCAGAGTCTTTCTCCTCCGTAGTAATAACTTCTTGTGAAGGTAATTTTCTGGATCTTGCTTCAATAAATTGCTCTTGCCATGATTTGGTTGGGTCTACCTTGGTTATATCAATTGCACTGTCTAAAAGGTGTTGTATGGATGGATCATTTATTTGTTTATGAATATTAACTAAAATATGTTCATAAAGAATATCGATGCCTGGGCGCAAAATATCTCGTAAATACTTCTCAAAGTTATCGAATTCAGATCCAGATTCTCTAGGAATAGCAACGCTATCAACATCTATAATAATTGAATAAGGATCAATATATTCTCCGTGTTGATTGGCGTGTTCATTTTCTGTAATAGATATTTTCTTTATTACTATTCCTGTCTTGTTGCTTATTTCTTTCTGCTTAATTATGATTGCATTAAGATTATCTATTAATTTTTTTGGAGTAAACATACATTTTAAAATTTATAATTAGTAATATTAGTAAAATTTTTTAAGGAGTTTTATTATGGTCTTCCTCTATTAGGCTTTCTAACTTTCTTTTTTCTCCCACTCTATTAACCCATGTTGTTTTTTGGTCGTCTTGTGATGATGTTGATGGAGCTTTGTGTTGACTATTACTTCGTGATGCAAGTAATTGCTGACTAATGAAATCATCTATGTTGTTTTGCATGGGCTGTATATTTAGCATTTTTAAAGCATTAAAAAGCGCTCCATAACAAGAATTAAGTTTATTAAGTTGTGAGTTTGATGCAAATCCTTTTTGTGAGGCATCAATCCCACTATCTTGAATTATTGTGCTTAAAGATTCTAACTCGCTATTTCTATCTTGAGTCGCAAGGGAGTCGGAATAACTGAATGTTATTTTATCTTCAACATCTTTTTTTAGATGTAAAACTGAATAATGCATATTACTGTTATCGGTGGTATTTTGTTGTTCCTCATTTAGTTTAAGTAAAATAAAAACTTTACTAGTTTCAATTCCTTTGTTTTCTGTGACTAATTCTGAGAGAAACTTTTTTAATTCTGTTTCCAGCACCATGTTATCTCCTATGGATTTCTCAACATTCCATGGAATCACACAAAACGTAAATTTATGGTCTGGCTCGCTACTTGATATTAAAGCTTGAAAGGAATCTTTAACCTGAGACATTAAATCTTCGCTATTATCTTGATTTATTGGATCAGGATGGGAGCTTGAAGAAACATATGAATGTTGCGCTGAATCAGGAATAGCTGTTCTAGTATAATGATCATACTGAGCTATGCATTTAGCCATAGAAAACACTTCTTGGCTACTGATTTCAACAGGACTAGATGATCTTCTGTCAACTCCCGTGTCATGAAATATTCTATCTCTATACCCAGCAATTTCAATAAGAGTGGTGTCAATTGGACTTATAGAATTAGGATAAGCGTTACAATATTCCATAATTTGTTTTATTGTTTCAGAAAAACAACCTATTTGAAATAATGTCGCATCTCTACTATTATCCCAACCATTTTGCGCATAAAAATGATTATACGAATTAATTTTCCCTTGATGGTAAGGTAATGCATCATAACAAGTTGTAATAAAATTTTGGGTGTATTGAGTAACAAATTGTGGATCTTGCAATAAGCTAGGATCAGATCTCATAGCAGTACCAAGGTCTTTTGTTAATGTATCACGTATTGTTTGAAACGATCCTTGATATTTAGATATTGAATTAAATAATTGATAATCTCTTAAATTTTTTGACAGAGTTCTATTATTTTGGAGATTATCTATTTCTGCGACTACAAATTCTTTTACCATATTTGGATAAACTTCAAAGAAACCATGCACCAAGCCATTTCTAAGTTGGTTCAAAGCTGGATATAATGTTTGACCCCCATCATTTGTTAGAGACTTTTTTTCTTCCAGTAACCTAATTAACAAATACATCGCAGCACTATGTTCCTGAGAATCCTTATTTAAAAATTCATTACTATTAACAAGCTCTTTCAAGCGCTCACATCGTGATTTTTCACTTTGGTCGTACTGATTAGTTTGTTTGGCGCCTTTTCTTGGTTTCATTTATTAGAATTACTACATGATAATTAATAATAATATAAAGTAAATTTTATAACTCGTCGAATTCTAGCTCTTTTCTAATCTAGTTGCAATGAATTTAGCTCTAATTTTAAATATTTTTTTAGCAATTTTCAGCGATATGAATAAAAAGCTAATCACATTGATTTCCAACTTGGTTAGCATAACCCTGCACCCTTTGAAACGGTGCAGCAGGAATTAACTCATAACATTAAAGCTACAAATATCTATAAACACTAGCTTTAGAAAGCCCATAATCCTTCATCAAATCCTTAATCTTAATCCCTTGTTCTCTTTTTTGCTGCAATTGTGCCACTTGCTTTTTATCCAGCTTCTTTTTTTTACCAAAACTCACCCCATTAGCCAAGGCTTTCTTAATGCCATCCATTTGTCTTTCAGATCGAATCTCAGTTTCAAATTGAGAAATAGCACCAAGCATGTTAAAAAGTAATCTTCCTGTAGCATCATTAGTATCTATGTTCTGATCTATAACCTGAATAGCTACTTTTTTTCTTTTTAACTCATCTGCTATTTGACAGAGATGAAGAGTTGATCTGGCCAAGCGGTCAAGACGAGTGACTACTATGGTATCACCTTCTCTGATATATTCCAAACATTCTTTTAATTTTGGCCTATTATCGCTGGTGCCACTTTTCTTTTCTTGAAAGATTTTATCACAATCCTGTAATTTATTTAACTGAATTTCCAGACTTTGACCAACAGAACTGACTCTGGCGTAACCAACTCTGGACATATCAGTGATTTTGTTGGTCAATTAATTCACAGAGAAATTCAGGAGCAAAATCAGCACCATTTTCCCAAGATAAAGTATCATTGGCTATTTTAAAGTTTTTGAAATAGGCAATATCTTTTAGTGGTTCGAATATTTCTCCATCTAACTCTTTTGCTAGATTGATTTTTCCTTCTTTACCATTATCAAAGGCTAACCAAATAGTGTACTCTTCAATATATCTGGCATTTGTAACGTAAGTAAACATAATTTTATTCTAAAGGTTCTATTTTATTTAAAGCTTTTCTTTCTGATGCTAGTTGCCAATCTTGCATTAGTTCTTCCTTATGAATTAAATACCAATCAAGTACCGCATTTAACGCTCTCCTTGGGAATTTACCAGTCACCACTCCCGAGTCAATTTCGATGATGATTTTATAATCACCATATTTTGCATGGAAGTGAGGAGGGTTATGTTCCTAATGGATGTAAATGATAATTCCTAAAAAACGACTTATTTCTGGCATTTAAAATATAAATTAATTTTTTAAACAAAGACACAAATATGAAAACCAAAAACAAATCATCGATTACTTAATAACGGGGTCACTCTGGGAAACGGAAATTTTAGCACGCTAAGGAATTAATCCGTCCTCAACTGACTCGCCCTAAATTTTGCATCCCAGATATAATCTCCTGTTAAATTAATATGTTCCCAACCAAGTGGCGACAAATGTTTTATCAGATCCTCATTAAAATCTTGATCATTTTTTCTTAAATAATCAATTGCCTTTTCAATATACACAGTATTCCACAAGATAATTGCTCCAATTACTAAATTTAATCCACTTGCGCGATACATCTGATTTTCAAAGGTCCTATCTCTTATTTCACCTAAGCGATTAAAATGAACAGCCCTAGTTAGAGCATGTTTAGCCTCACCTTTATTTAATCCAGCTTGTACTCTACGACGGAGCTGTGGATCTTTTATCCACTCTAGCATAAAAATACTACGTTCAATTTTACCGAGTTCTCTTAATGCTGCTGCAAGGCTATTTTGTCTTGGATAATTGCCAAGTTTGCGTAACATCAATGATGAGGTAACGGTACCATGTTTAATTGATAAAGCTAGCCTTAGTATTTCATTTTGATTTTTTTCAATTAATCCTGGATTAATATAGCCACCAATTATAGTGGATAATTGAGGATAATTGTTGGATTTATTTGGCAAATATATTCTTTTATCTTTTAAATCTCTGATTCTTGGTGCAAATTTAAAACCAAGCATATGCATCAAAGCAAATACATGATCAGTGAATCCTGCTGTATCGGTATAATGTTCGTAAATATTAAGATCAGCTTCATGATTTAGTAAGCCATCAAGCACATAAGTTGAATCGCGTAAATTACTTGTAATTAAGCTCATATGAAATGCAGCATATAAATCAGAAGTATGAGAATAATAGGTTACTCCAGGCTCATTACCATATTTTGGATTGATATTTGCTGCACGTTCATTTCTGCCACCAGCTCTGAAGCGTTGTCCGTCAGAAGATGAACTATTTCCTTCACCCCAATATTTGGTAATTTCTATTTGATGTTGAGCGTTAGTAATAAATGCTTGAGATTGTTTATAAGTATCTTCTCTGATATACCAAGCCTGTATCGAAGAAAGCTTGGAATAACTAGTACCGGGACAAGCTTCTGCCATTTTAGTTAATCCGAGATTGATGGCGTCAGATAGTATTGCGGTTAATAATAATTGTTTATTTTCTGCGGGTTTGTCACTTTTTAGATGAGTAAAATGCTGAGTGTAATTTACCCAATTATCAACTTCTTGAAGCAAATTGGTGATCTTAATTTTGGGTAGTAAAGCATATACTTTTTGACTAAAAACATAAGCTTCATCTGGCACTGAATTTGTTAATGGTGTAATTTTTAGACCATCATTATCGTTAATTATTACATCTATTAATTCTCCGTTAATGGCCAATTCATTTACTTCCTTTAAATTTGACGTTAATAGATCTATTCTGGTTTTAAGAAATTGATTAAAACTATTTAATCCAATTGCAGGTAATGGAGATTCTGTTTTAAGTTTATTAAATGAATTCTGATCCAGCAGATATTCGTCAAAATCCTTATATTGTTTAGACCCAGCTACCCAAATATCGCCAGACCTTAATGCATTTTTTAATTCACTGAGTACCGCAAACTCATAAAATTTTTTATCAATAATATCATCTTCTTTAAAGACTAAGTTATGCCAGCGTTTTTTAATAAAACTGGTTGGCGCAGTATCTGGAATTTGACGTAATTTCTTTCGATAAATTTCTTTTATAATCTCTATGGCATTAAAAAGATCAATGCTGTTATCAGAGGATTTAAATTCTAGAGTTTCCAAGAATTCTGCAACGTAATGTTTGATCCAAGAATAATGCGAGGTAATTTTATATAAGAAATCAAAATTATCTGGTTTGGCTAAATCTTTGGTATCATCAACTGTTTTGGTAAATTCATCCCAAGAAATAATGGATTCAATTGCTTGATAAGGGTTTTGATTATTTTGTTTAGCGGTAATTAATGCTTGTCCAATTTTCAGATATATGTTTAGCTTATCATTAATTGATTTACTGGAATCTTGAAACTGATTATTATGTCTATTTTTAGCTTTGTTAAAGACATTGCCAAGTATTTTATCATTTAATTCAATGATTTCATCAATAATTGATGCCTTTGTTTCAAGGAGGATTGCTATAATGGTGGCATATTGACGATTTTTCTCTAGGTCTTGAATATCTCTGGCAAACATATTTCCGCCTTCTTTGGCAAGTTTAATTAGTCTAGTATGATGAACATTTTTACCAAGTGTTTCTGGTAAATTAAGGCTTTTAATATAATTGAGTCGCTCAATATGTAGCAAAATATGTTTCGGTTTAGGAATATTGCTAGACTGCTGTAACCAGGTTAGATAAGTAATTTTAGTTTGTGGTTGGATTTTTAGCAATTCATCTAGTTTAATAAAATCAGACGCTGACAGGCTTTGTATTAAATCCTTGAAAAATTCTTGGCTACCAATAGTTATAGCTTCGGCGCATAAGCGCTCAATAACTGCTGGACTTGGCAATAATATTGCAGATTTACGTAGTAAATAAACTAACTCATTAGCAATGATAAGGCCTTTATCGGTTTGCTTAGTCAGTAACAATAATTCTTGTAACATTAATTGGTAGTGAGAATTATTGAATATTTCAAATCCAAATAAGCTTTGTAGTTCAACCAAATGCTCGCGTCTGGTTTGTTCGCGATTAAAATAATTGCGCCAACTATTGTGTTCTAAGATTTTTAGCTGTTCACTAATAAATTTAATAGTTTCTTCAAGAATTTGAGTGTCAGTATTAAAAGAAATGCCAGGATAACGCATACAACATAACAAAATAGCAAAGCCTAACTTATTATGATTACCGCGCTTTTGACTAATGATAGAAAGGTCCGCTTCAGAGAGTAAATAATATTTACTCATTTCGGATATATCATTTGGGATTTTAAATAAGGATTGTTTTTCTGCGTCAGTTAAAACGCTACGGCGTGGCATTTTTTACTTCATTTAAATAATTATAAATAGTTTTCTTTGAAATATTAAACATTTTAGTTATATCTGCCACTGAAGTATTTTTATCAGAATGTAATGTTTGTAGAAGATTTATCTGTTTTTTAGTTAATATTCTCGGCCTTCCGCCTTTTCTACCTCTCGCTCTGGCAGCTGCTAGGCCTGCATTAGTACGTTCACGAATAATATCTTTTTCAAATTCAGCCAATGACGCAAAAATATGAAATACCAATCTGCCTGTAGTGGTGGTAGTATCAATATTCTCATGTAGTGATTTTAACCCGATTTGACGTTTTTCTAAATCATTGACAATGGTTAATAGGTTTTTTAGCGATCTGCCTAAGCGATCCAATTTCCAAACAACCAATATGTCCTTTGGTCTTGCATAGTCGATTGCTTCTTGCAATTGTGGACGTTCAGTTTTGGTACCAGTTATTTTTTCTTGAAAAATTCGGCTACATTCTGCTTTTTTTAGAGCATCTATTTGTAAGTCGAGGTTTTGATCTATGGTTGACACTCTAGCATAACCTATTTTCATAATTGGCAATTTAATAAATGTCTTGAGAAATTTTAACTTATAGCATCATATAATTTACGTGTAATATCTCAATAAATATTTAACAATAATTCATTTTGAATATTATATTAGTTATTCTACGATAATTGAGCGATCTTTGTATGATTTTTTGCAAAAATTTAATAAGTGAAATAAACGAGGGTTTTTTGCACTAAAAAATTTTCATCTAATTATACGTTTCTTGATTATTGTATTAAAAGTCTTAATATTTGTCTTCTTTGCTAACTAGCAAAAGTCAATAATAATAAAATTAAAATGACCAAAGACCATAATTTAGATAGCATCCAAGATAAACGACAAATTACATTACTAGGAAATGAGCCAGGTACTATTATAAGAATTAAAGGTGATGGAAATTGTTTATTTAGAGCAGTAGTTGAAAGTTGTAAGCATTTAGACTTATCCCCAGAATTAGCAGATTGTTTTTCTGATCATATCAAATTACGACAAAAGGTTGTTGATGAGTTAAGAAAAAAGTCTCTAGAAAACGTTCAGGCTATTAAATCAACCATAAGTGATGAAACTCAAAAGCCAGTAAATGAAATTACTGATCAGGATATTGATACCTACCTAGACAAAATGGCAACACCAGAAACTTGGGCAGGCACTCCAGAGATCCAAGCCATTGCTATAATACTAAAAATGAGAATTATCATACATCAAAATCAAACCAACATACATATTCCTCAAGGAGCAGAATATGATAAATGGCCAATTGCAGTTGAATTAGTTCATGACGCTGCAGATAAATCAGATCAAAATTTACCGACTAACAATAACCACTACAATTTAGCTATGAAAACTACTATAGCAGAAAAAATAATATCTCAAAATCAAGAGGAAAGATCCCGTTCTGGCTCAGGAGGTTCCAGTGGCCACTCAGCTCAATTTAATATGGGTTTTTCCACTCCTCTTAAAAGTAAATTCTTGGGTCAAACAATTGATTTTGATCTAAGAGAGGGAACGCAAGAAAATGAAGTAAGATGCGTTTTAGTTTTTGGTAAAGATAGAGCGCCAACAATAGTAAAAGGTGCTCAAGGAAGGCATGTTTCATCAAGTGCACTGTTTATAGAAGCAATTAAATCCCGCACTGATGGATTGGATATAGAGGAAGCTATAGATGAGGTTGTTAGTTTAGTTTCAGAATATGGAGAAGAGTCAAGTGAAGGCATGATCCAGTTTAAAAAATTTGTTGAACAAAGAAAAGACAAATTGATATCAGAAAAAGTATTAAGTAAACAAGATAGAGAAAAACTCTACAAACTAGAAACAGAAGAAATAAAGAAATTATCAGCTTCAATTGATTTAGCACGCAAAGCCTCTCAAACCCAATTGTTACAAGAGCTAGAAGCTATAAAAGAATCCATAGAGGAAAGACACAGAATATTATCTCCAATTGAAAACAGAAATAAAATTAAAAAATGTGATTTATGGGCCTATCAAGGATGCCTAATAGATGTTATAAAAGCAGCAATTGTAACTTTAAACATGATGGAAAATTCTGCTTTTGAAGGATTGACTCAAAAGACTCGTCAGGAGCTTGCAAGGGAAGGAGGTGTTACGACAGGAGTAGTGGGTAGATATAGAAGCGGGAATATTGGCGTTACAATTGATACTAGTAAAATTGCTCAAGACATGGCGAAATTATTTGATTACCCCGTAAATGATATTATAGAGAAATCAAGAGCTGAGAAAAAAGATAAGTCAGTTATTATAGAAGATTTTTATCAGGCAGCAAGAAGGCATGAAAAGTTATTTTATGATAGCTTTAAATGTATTAGAGATTTAGAGGAAAATGATATTATAAAAGCAAGAGAAGATTTTTTTACAGAAATTTTAAATATGGGATGGCGAGACGAATTAAAAAAATTGGGAGATAAAACTAGAAATAAAACTAAAAAATATAGCTCTGGGTTGGTTCGTAAAGAGGAATCCCTTGTTTTATTAGTAAAATTTAATGTTAATAGTTCTTCTCTTTTAGAAAAAGCGATTCAAAGTGAAATTGAAATATCAGATGATGAAATAGGTTATATTAGTGAAGAAGAAATAGATCAAACAAAAACTAAACAAACAGGAAGTGCTATAAAATAATATGTATTCAGAATTAGACTCAAAAGATAAAATAACAAAGCCTTTTGTAGATAAAATATATCAAGATTACTTGAGTAAAAGTGGAATTGGAGATGAGTCTATAAAACCCTATATTCATGTTTTTGTTATTAGTATGTATTTCGCAATGAATCGTCTTGAAGAAAATTACAAAGAAATCTTCGCTAATTTAGCTAAAATTGCTAGAGATGATTTTTATAAATATGTATTCAATAAAGGTAATGAGAATCTTCAATCATCAACATTATTTTGTTGTATGATGAAAGATATTTATGATAAAGATTTTACTAGAATATCTACAGGTGGTTATGCTGCAGATATATTAATGGAATTAGCAGAAATAATGGAGGATGAGTTAATTGATGCTGAAGAAGAGGTAATACCCCTGGCCCAAAAATGGGGTATTAATCAAAAAAAATTAGCTTATTATCTAACCCCTGACAAAATAACTGATGATATAAGAAGATACTTAGATTGCCCAAAAATAATTCCTCTAAATAATCCTTTAAATCCAGCCTTACTACAAGAGGCAATAATGGATAATTTTGCAGTAATTGAAAAAGGGCTTCGGATGACTCTAGGAATGGATAGTATCCTTAAAGATACAAAGCTAATTCATGGAAAATGGACACAAAATGCACTCTCATCTCAAACTAGCAAGCCAAAAGTTAAATGGTCACCTGATTTAGAAAACCACCAAAATGAGAATATCGATAGAAGTATAAAATAGAATTTAATTTTCTTAGCGTGCTAAAATTTCCGTTTCCCAGAGTGACCCCTATAGGAGCTAAAAAAAATGAATATTACAAAGTTAATAATATATCTACAGAACAAAACTTAATTACCATCACCAACCTCAAAGAAAATATTGGTGTTGATGGCATCTTAGGCAAAATATTTAAATCTAATTTATCTCAAATTACCTTCAACCCTGGAAAACTCAAAGGAAAATCAGCAAGGACAAGCTTTGAAGTCTTCAAGGAAGAATCAAGAATTTTTAAGAATGATGATATAGTAACTTTTAGAAGGGGTATTAAAGAGCTAGATATTATTAACTCCGATCTAGCTAAAATTATTAATATTACAGAATCAGCAGTAAAATTAGAATTATCAAATGGTAAAAAAATAACCCTAGATAAAAACTCTCCTTTTACA
>CAZUPN010000047.1:0-12153 GCA_964622015.1 uncultured Rhizobiaceae bacterium
TTAAAGCGAGGAAAAAATCCGGCCTGCTTTCATTTTATGATTCTGCCTATCATATTTTAGCAATAATTAATGATTGTGATTTCATTACTGCAGATCAAAAGCATTACGACAAAAGCAGACATTTAGGTCATATCAGGCCGCTAAGCCATTTTTAAAATTACTACTTAATTATTGAGGAGGAAGATTTGGTGATGCTTGGCGTGTCCTTGGTTCTCTAGGGCTACTGGCTTTTTCACTTTCTTGTAATTGCATATATCTTATTACAGCTTGATAGTTTTTAGCTTGTTTAAGCCCGGCAATTATATCTATGCCTTGAGGTTTTAAGACGCTGTCGATTGATCAAATCCGGCTTTAACTTTTTCTTGCTCAAGTGGACCAAGCCACATAACCATTTGTTCGCCATTAGGACTATGTGCTTGAGTGGCCATGATTGAAAAGCGGGTATTTTCACCTTGCATCATTTTCTCCTTTACTAATTACTTATGAATTATTGATCATATTTCTTGCCTTTAATATCTGCTCTTCATTTTGCTTAATCAGATCCAGGTTGGTTCCGCTGCAAATAAAGCTGCAACCTTCATATTTCATGCCCATATAATCGCAGGTTTGTTTTAACGGCTCTTCAAAACCTTGGGGAATCGAGCTATTATAGCTAGTGATCACAAATAGACGCTTGCCGCGTAGATTGCGGCCAAGATCTTTGGCATATGCCAGTAAATCGCTGAGTCGGTCGAGAAAAATTTTCATTTGGGCGCTGACGCTATACCAATAAACCGGGGTGGCAAGTATGATTAGATCGTGATTGATGATTTTTTTCATCAGCATTATGTAATCATCATTTTGGTTGCGATGCTCATAATCATAGGGTGAAATGTTGAAATTGGCGAGGTCAATAACTGGAATAGTGGAATTTTTGCCGATGATTTCTTTCAATACTTTTGAGGTTTCGCCATCGCTTCTGGAGCTGCCGAAGATAATAATTGGATTGGTCATTTTTTGTTTAATAATAATTGTTTAAATTTGAATTTTACCCCTCACCCCAACCCTCTTCCCAAAAAGGGAAGAGGGGGAAGACAGGGTGCTATTTTTGTTTTTTTACTTCAAGCAACTTTACGGAGCGGCTGTCAGCATCGAGGATTTTGAATTCTAGATTATTTCTTTTAGCAATTTCGCCGATTTTAGGGATTTTATTAAAGATCGACATTACCAGGCCACCGACAGTTTCGAAATCTTCATCATCATTTCTAATTTTAGTGCCAAGAACTTCTTCTAATTTTTCAATTTCTACTCTACCGCCAATATTAAAATTATCATCATCAATTTTAATGATTCTAAAAAATAAATTATCGCTTGGTAAATCATGCTCATCTTCAATATCGCCGATAATTTCTTCAATCACATTTTCAATGGTCACCAAACCATCAACCCCACCATATTCATCTAAAACTATGGCAATATGAACTCTTTTAGTGCGCATTTTTAGAAGTAAATCAATGATTTTAATTGATTTTGGCACGAAGAGGGTTTTTCTGATAATTTTAGTAATATCAAATTCAGCTGATTTTTGGCATAAAAATTTAGCCAAATCCTTACTGTGAATAAAGCCAATAATTTCATCAAAATTACCACGATAAACTGGCATTCTGGTATGGCCGTTATCGGTGGTAGTAGCTTTGATTTCTTCTAACGAGGCATCATCTTTAATACCAACAATATCGGATCTTGGAGTCATGATATAATCAGCTCTCTTATCGCCAAGTGAGGCAATATTTTTAATCATTTTCTTTTCTTCATAAGAAATCAGCCTTTCTTTTTCATAGGATTCAAGCAGATGCGACACTATTGACAGAAAGGATTTTTTGGATTTTTTGCCAAATAAATTGCGAGTGAAATGAAGTAGATTTTTTAACTGGGCCTTGCGATGGCCATGGTTAGGATTTTTTACTTTATTATTGCCAATATTTGATTTTTCGTTTTTTATTTTGGGACCAGATTTCATTTGTTAAGAATTGATATTATAAGGATTTTTGATGTTAATTGTTTTTAATATTTTAATTTCAAGCTGCTCCATAATCCTGGCATCAGCCGGTTTTTCATGATCATAGCCGATTAAATGTAAAATACTATGTAAAATTAAATGAGTCAAATGATCAAAAAATTTCTTATTTTCAGCCTCAGATTCATCTTTAACTGCTTCAAAACAGCAAATTATATCTCCTAAAAATAAATAATTATCATATAATTTTAGATTTTTCAAATTACCGTTTTTAACCGTGTTATCTTGATTGGCAGGAAATGACAAGACATTAGTGGTAGAATTTTGGGCCCGATATTTAAAATTAAGATTTTTCATTTTGGCGCTGCCAATGAGCAAAATTGCAACTTCGATTTTTGCTTTTTGATCAAGAAATTTTTTTAAATTAGTAAGGGGAATTAATTTTTGACAAATTTTAGTAATTTTTTTTTCAATAGCTGCAATTTCTGACCATTTTTTAGATTTTATTACCAGATCTACCAAAATCATATTTAGATTTATTTTTAAATTAATAATTGCGATTAATGCATTTGCAAAAACTGGCAGGACAGAATTTTTTAGCGCCATCAAGCGAGTCGTTATTTACAGTGTTAATGCATAAATCAGCCAGGCTTTTAATAAAATCATCATCAAGATTTAAAGCCGGTACTCTTAGATAATCTTTAATTCCAAGCTCGTGAGCCAATTTTTTATATTCAATATCAAGTTCAACTAAAGTTTCTGAATGTTCGGAGACAAAAGCAATTGGCACAATTATTAGCGATTTTTTATCGAAAGCCGCTCTTTTTATTTCCTCGTCAAGACTTGGGGTGGTCCATTCTAATGGCCCGACTTTAGATTGAAAGCAAAGTTTAAAATCAGGATCAAAATTAATTTCTGGGTGAGAATTTTTAAATAATTCACCTAATTTTTCAATCACTGCATTGGTAGTTTTTTCTACCTGATAAGCATAAGGATCGCCTTGATCGATCACTTTTTGTGGTAGCCCATGGGCTGAAAATAAAATTCTAAAATTTTTTAAAAAATCATCAAAATTTTGACCTGATTTTATAATTGCTTCTTTTAATAATTTGGCATGAGATCTAATAAATCCTGGATCAACCGGATAGCAACAGATAGATTTGATAATAATTTTAGCATCATTTTGGTTAATTTTTTTGCTAAAATGCTTAATAAAATCATCAAATGAAGATTTGCTGGTAGTGGTTGAAAATTGTGGATATAATGGCAATAAAATTAGTTGATCTGGTTGGTAACTAATAACTTGATCAGTAATTTCAAAAGCAAATGGGTGCCAGTAGCGCATTGCCACTAAAACTTTAAAATCACCAAAATTTGATAATTGTTTTTCTAAAGCTGCGCTTTGAGCATTGGTAATTTCAAGTAATGGCGATTTGCCACCAATTAGGCGATAAATATCGCTGGCTTTTTCTTGCCGTCTATTTGAAATTAATTTCGCCAATATAAATCTAAAGGGATTAGGCAGATTAATAATTGCTCTATCATTAAATAAATTAAATAAAAATGGCTTTACTGAGGATAATTGATCGGGCCCGCCTAAATTAAACAGGATAATTGCAGTTTTACTCATGTTAATTATTTGATTAGTGATTTTTTGAGGAATAAGGAAAAAATAAAGGCAACGCTTAAACCAAGAATCATGGTTGGAGCTACAGAAAGATCATAGTGAAATGAGGTAATTAGTGAAATAATTGCAAATAAAATGCCAATTATCGGGCTAATCATCATCATAGTAAGTGGCCTAAAGCTTAAATTGCGGGCAATTGCTGCTGGTAAAACCAATAAGGCAGTCATTAAAAATACTCCAACTATTTTGGTTGATAAAGCGATGATTAAAGAAAGTAAAATCAAAAATGAAAAATTCCAAAAATCAACCCTTATCCCCGCTATTTTTGCTAGATCTTCATTAATATTAATTAGCAATATTTTTTTAAAAGCTAAAATTACATAAATAACAGCAATCAAAGTAATTAATGATAAAGCGATTAAATCCTGGCCGTTGCTCGTTAAAATATCGCCAAAAATATAAGAATTAAAATTAAGATTTTTTCCTCTAATATCGCTTAAAATCAAAGCTAGTGCCATGCAAAAATAAGATGAGATTGCAATAATTAAATCTTTAGAAAAATATTTAATTTTTGCCAAAAGCGCAACTAACAGCGCAAAAAACAAGCCAAAAAAAATGGTAATTAATAATTGATTAACATTAAAAATTACTCCAATGATTAGCCCCAAAAGCATTGAATGTGAGAGTCCATCACCAAAATAAGCAAGCTTCTTCCATAAAACAAAAACCCCAAATAAAGAATTGGCGATGGTAATTAAAATTAAGATCAATGTTGGTATTAGTAATAAGTCAATCATGATAAATTTTCATTAATTAGTTGATCTTGCTTGAGTTTTTTAGCTTTATCACTAGTTTGGTCAAAAATGTTATTAATCATTAAACTGCAAAATTTTTATGTCTAAAAATTTAAAAGAAAATCTTGGTGCCTTTATGGTCAAAAAGATGAATGAGAAGCCGCAGAAGAAGGCGGGGCCTGAGCTATCAATTTTTAAATCAAATCAGAAAAATAAACAAGATAAAAATGACCAAAAGCCAAAAACCGAAGAAGAGATCAAGGAAGAAGAGGAGTTAGATCAAGCAAAAAAGACTTCCAGAGCCAAAGCTGCAAATTTTGATCAATCGGGAATGGTAAAAAAAATTATCCTGGAAGCGCTGCTAAAATATGGCTTGATGGTGTTATTCATAGTAATTTTAATCGTTATTACCATAAATTTAGGGCCCTTAATTGGCAAATTACTGAATGGCTTAATTTTTAAAAGTCTGGTGGGGGCGGTAAAATAATATATAATGTTCCTACAATTCGTTTTACTACATTTGTTAATAATAATATATCCTGGTCCTGGCTTCTTTGCGCTGGTTTCAAGGTCAACTTATACTAATTACATTCAATCATCCTTATATGGTTTTGGCATGAGTTTTGCTGATTCGATTTGGTGTCTGGTTGGATTGTTATTTTTTAGTACAGTTGAGTCAAATATCATTTTATTTAAGATATTGAAATTACTTGGTGGCTGTTACCTTATTTATATGGGGGTGATGATGATTATTAAGGCGGCTGCCTATGAAAAAAAAGAAGTTAAACCGGTAAGTAATGATTTTATAGCGGGGTTTTTGATGGCTATTTCTAATCCTAAGGCGGTAATCTTTTTTTCTAATTTATTAATTCAGTTTGTTAAACCTGAAGACCCTTTGATTATTAAATTTGGTTATATTTTGTGGATTTTCTTTGCTGGGGGTTTTTCTTTGTTTTTGCTAGCAGAATTATTTAAAATTGCACCGGTTAAGAGGTTTTTAATCAAAAAAATTATGGTTGTTGATCGGGTTTTAGGTAGTTTGGTCATTTTATTTGCAGTTAAGATAATGTTTTTTTGACTTTATAATTTTATTTCGCTAAAAAGAGGATCCCAAAAATTCATAGATACCAAAGCTACTTAACTTGAAAAAAACCAGCTTTGATATATGGGGACCCCGCAAAGTGGGGGGTGCGCTGATGCGCTGGAAAAAATTAAAATATACTCAAATCCAAAAGGAGTTGAGTATAGAAACTAAAATCGAAAGATCATTAAATGACCAAAAATAATAAAAATAAAGATCGGGTGGCAATTTCAGGGCTGATTGAGAATTCAAAGAATCTTTTGCATTATTTCGAACAAATGTTGCTGATCCGCCGCTTTGAAGAAAAGGCCGGGCAGCTTTACGGGATGGGATTGATTGCTGGTTTTTGCCATTTATATATCGGCCAGGAGGCCATTGCGGTTGGTATGAAAGCGGTAATGAAAGAGGGTGATAAGGTAATTACTACCTATCGCGACCATGGCCATATGATTTCTTGCGGTTCTGATCCAAAAAGAATTATGGCAGAATTGCTTGGCAGGCGTGATGGTTCTTCAAGAGGTAAGGGTGGTTCAATGCATTTATTTGATCTAAAAAATCACTTTTATGGTGGTCATGGTATTGTTGGTGCATCAGTGCCAATTGGCGCCGGGCTTGCTTTTGGTGATAAATATCGTGGCAATGATAATGTGACCTTATGCTATTTTGGTGATGGTGCGGCGCATCAGGGCCAAGTTTATGAAAGTTTTAATATGGCCAAATTATGGAATTTGCCGATATTATTTATCATTGAAAATAACCATTATGCGATGGGTACCTCAGTTGCCAGATCTTCTTCAATTGATGAATTATATAAAAGAGGGCTTGGTTTTAATATCCCGGGAGTCAAAATTGATGGCATGGATGTTTTTGAGGTAATTAAAGAAGGTGCGAAGGCGGTTGATTATGTTAGAGCCGGTAAGGGGCCGATATTGCTTGAGATGGATACTTATCGCTATCGTGGCCACTCAATGTCTGATCCTGCTAATTATCGTAGTAAGGAAGAGCTAAATTGCAAAAAAGAACAAGATCCAATCGATCATTTGCGAGATTTTATGCTTAAAAACAAAAAAGCAACCGAGGAGCAAATTAAAAAAATTGAAAATAAAATTAAAGAACAAGTCAATGAAATCGTTGAATTCTCAAAGAATAGTCCTGAGCCTGACGAAAGCGAGTTGTTAACCGAAATCTATACCGAAGCTACTTTAAAGTAATAAAATTTTGCTTTGGCATGGGGACCTCACAAGGTGGGGCCGGCCGCAATCGGCCGTAAAAATAAAAAATATATTACCAAAATATGTCAATTAGAAAATTAACTGTTCGTGAAGCCTTAAGAGAAGCGATGCAGGAAGAGATGCGTCGTGATCATGAGGTTTTTGTTATGGGTGAAGAGGTGGCTGAATATAATGGCGCCTATAAAATTACCCAAGGCCTATTAGCAGAATTTGGCTCCAAAAGAGTGATTGATACCCCAATTACCGAGCATGGTTTTGCCGGTATTGGTGTTGGTGCGGCCTTTTGTGGCCTTAAACCGATAGTTGAATTTATGACTTTCAATTTTGCGATGCAGGCAATGGATCAAATTGTCAATAGTGCCGCTAAAACTAATTATATGTCTGGCGGGCAAGTAAGATGCCCGATAGTTTTTCGGGGGCCCAATGGCGCCGCCTCAAGAGTTGGAGCGCAACATTCACAATGCTACGCTGCCTGGTATGCTTCAATTCCGGGTTTAAAAGTGATCGCTCCTTATAGCGCAGCCGATTCTAAAGGATTACTAAAAGCTGCAATTCGCGATCCAAATCCGGTGATTTTTTTAGAAAATGAAATTGTTTACGGCTTTGCTTTCGAAGAAGAATATGATGATGATCATTTAGTTGAAATCGGTAAAGCTAAAATATTACGCGAAGGATCTGATATCACCATAATTGCCTTTTCCTTAACCGTAAAATACGCGCTTGAAGCCGCCGAAGCATTACAAAATCAGGGAATTTCAGCTGAGGTAATCGATTTAAGAACCATCAGTCCAATTGACCGAGAAACAATTGTGACTTCGGTTAAAAAAACCAGCCGCTGCATTACAGTTGAAGAAGGTTTCCCTTTTGCTTCAGTTGGCAGCGAAATTGCTAGTATTTTAATTGAAGAAGCCTTTGATTATCTCGACGCCCCAATAAAAAAATTAGCCAGCGTCGATGCTCCTTTGCCTTACGCTGCAAATTTAGAAAGACTTGCGCTACCAAAAACTGAAAATATCATAGCCGCAGCTCTAGAATTAGTTACTCGCCAAGCAAAATAAAAACACCTTATTCTTGTCTCCTGGATTGCCGCAGGTAACGCGGCAATCCAGGAGCAATTAAAAATCAAACAACAACATAGCTGCCAATGACATTATACGATTTTGTTAAAAAAAATAATATCACCAAACCAGTTTTTATCAGCTATTTTATCGGCATTACCGCCATTCTTTATTTCCTATCCTCAGCATTTTTTAGCTCTAAAAGCCTGATTAAATATTTCGAATTAAAAAAAGAAATAACCAATAAAGACGCTACCAAGCAAGAACTAATGACCAAAATGCAAAACCGCCAAAATATGGTTGATGGCATGAATCTTGATTCTTTAGATGTTGATTTACTTGATGAGCAAGCAAGAAAAATACTTGGATATGCCAATAAAAATGAGGTGGTGATTTATGATGAAAAAAAGAAAGATTAAATTTATGAATTAAATAATACCATTTTCCACCCAAAATTAACTTTTGGCATCATAGCTAAGTATAATCTCTATAAATAATATTAGTTTTATTACCTGTCTTATAAAATCAATTAGTTCCTAATCCTCATAAGTTGAATACATATAAGGCGTAATTGCATCAAATTCGGCGCTGCAGGAATCAATTCTTTTATAAACTGGCCTGACCCCTAAATCATGGCGCATTTTTCTGACTTCTTTTTCGGTAATTGCGGCTAATTTTGCTAATCTTTTATCGCCAAATCCCATTTTTTTTATTACGAGAAAATCATCTTTATTATCTGGTAGTCCAAATTTTTTGATTTTATTTTCCATTAACACAATTTCTTCAATTTGCCTTAAAAACCAAGGGTCGTAATAATTGATTTGGTTGATTTCTTCGACAGTGATCCCTTCTCTGATTGCTTGAGCAATTAATAACAGACGATTAGGGGTAGTGATTTTTAATTTTTCTTTGATGATTTTGATTTTTTGTTCCTGATTTTCAGCTTCAATGATAATGTCATCAAGGCCGGTTAAATTAGATTCAAGTGATTGATAGGCTTTTTGCAGACTCTCAGCAAAGCATCTGCCAATTCCCATTACCTCACCAACTGATTTCATTGAGCTGCTTAAAATATTTTCGCTGCCTTTAAATTTTTCAAAAGTAAATTTTGGAATTTTGGTAATTACATAATCAATGGTGGGCTCAAATGATGCTGGAGTAACGCCACCAGTAATATCATTTTTAATTTCATCTAAACTATAACCAACTGCCAATTTAGCCGCGACTTTAGCGATTGGAAAGCCGGTGGCTTTTGAGGCGAGGGCCGAAGAGCGGGAAACTCTTGGGTTCATTTCAATAATCACTAAATTGCCATTTTTGGGATTAACTGCAAATTGCACATTTGAGCCACCAGTTTCAACTCCGATTTCTCTAAGCACCGCAATTGAGGCGTTACGCATTGCCTGAAATTCCTTATCGCTTAAAGTTAATGCCGGAGCAACAGTAATTGAATCGCCGGTGTGAACCCCCATCGGATCAATATTTTCAATCGAGCAAATAATTATTACATTATCATTTTTATCTCTAACCACTTCCATCTCATATTCTTTCCAGCCAATGATTGACTCATCAATTAGCACCTCATGAGTTGGTGACATATTTAAACCATGCTCAATAATTTGGCAGAATTGTTCTGCATCATAAGCAACGCCACCACCAGCGCCGCCCATGGTAAATGATGGCCTGATAATTGCTGGCAAGCCAATTTTTTTTAGCGCAATCATCGCCTCTTCAAGATTTTTTACTATCGCATTTTTTGGGGTAGCAAGACCGATTTTTTCCATCGCTTTTTGAAATAAGGCGCGATCCTCAGCTTTTTTAATTGCCTCAATAGTGACGCCAATTAATTCAACATTATATTTTTTTAATATTCCTCTTTTATCAAGCTCAATTGCGGCATTTAAAGCGGTTTGGCCGCCAACGGTAGGAAGTATTGCGTCTGGTTTTTCGGCAATAATAATTTTTTCAATAATGTCAGCATCAATTGGCTCAATATAAGTTCTGTTTGCAAGGTCGGGGTCAGTCATTATGGTAGCAGGATTGGAGTTGATTAAAATCACTCTATATCCTTCTTCTTTTAACGCTTTACAGGCTTGAGTTCCTGAATAATCAAATTCGCAAGCTTGACCGATAACAATTGGCCCGGCGCCAATAATTAAAATCGATTTTATATCTGTTCTTTTAGGCATTGATGTTTTAATTTAAGTAGATTGTAATATTTCTTCATCTTAAATTACTAAGTAACAAAGTCAATTAATCAAAGGATAAATGCAGCAAGATAAAAGTGATAAAAGTAAAATTGTTAAAAGCAAAGCCGGTAAAAATTTAGGTCGCAAAAGGAGTCTGACCAGATTGATTGCGATTCAAATTCTTTATCAATATAATTTTTTTAATGCTCAAAATTCTGGCGGTAAAAAATCAATCGCTGATGTAACTAATGAGATTATTGATAATTATCTTTTAGATCAGGAAGAAACTCCTTCAAGCTATCGTCAAAAAATTGATCTTGATTTTTTAAATAATCTAACCTTGGGGATCATTCCTTTTTTAAGCGAGATTGACAGCGATATTGCTGAATTGCTACAGAAGAATTGGACCTTGGCAAAATTACCCGATGTGTCTTTAGAAATCATTAGAATCGCAGTTTTTGAATTGCGCTTTATGGTTGAGGTGCCGGTTAAAGTGGTGATTAATGAATATGTTGATATTGCTTCAAGTTTTTATGATGAAAAAAAAGTAACTTTCGTCAATTCAATTTTGGATAATCTTGCCAAAAAATATCGCCAGGAGGAATTTAAAATCAAAGAATCAAAAAAACTTAAAAAATGATTAAAGCTGCAGTAATTGGCGATCCAATTGAACATTCATTATCACCTAAAATCCATCAATATTGGCTTAATAAATATCAAATTAACGGCTCTTATGTAGCAATTAAAATTGCTAAAGAAGTTTTGGTTGATTCAGTAAATTCAATGGTTAAAGAAGGCTTCGCCGGCTTTAATGTCACTATTCCCCATAAAGAAGAAATTTTTAAAATCTGCCATCATCTTTCAAAAAGTGCTAAAATAACCAAAGCGGTCAATATGGTTATCATTATGGAAGGCAAATTATACGGCCATAATTCTGATGTTGATGGTTTTTTAAGAAATCTGGAACAATCCTATCCAAATTTTGATTTAAAAGATAAAACTGCCTTTGTAATTGGTGCTGGTGGCGCTGCCAGAGCGGTAATTTATGGCTTAATTAAATCCAAAGTTAAAAATATTTTGATTACTAATCGCAATCTAAAAAGAGCGAAAAATTTAATCGCTGATTTTGCTAATCTAAATCATAATTCTTGCCTAAATATTCTCGAATATAAAATTTTTGAACAAAATCTCAGCGATTGTGATGTGCTGGTAAATGCAACCTCTCTTGGCATGGTTAATTGCCAAAAATTGGCAATCAATTTAGAAAAACTACCAATATCTGCAATAATTTATGACATTGTTTATAATCCGTTAATGACCGATCTATTAATAGCGGGACAAAAAAGAGGCAATAAAATTGTGACCGGGATTGCGATGCTTATAAATCAGGCCACAATAGGATTTGAAGCCTGGTTTAAAGCAAAGCCAGAAATAGATCACGAAATTAACCAGATTTTACTCAGTCAATTTTAACAAAAATTTACTTGCTAATAGAGGAAAATGTTGGCTGTTTTTTTGGTTGCCAGATTATCAGCAAACTTTATGGTTTTCTGGCTCTTTGGAGGGCTTTCTTTTGTTGTTGATGTTTTGATTGAAGATGGCGATATTGATAGTTGGCCAGTGAAGTTATGATCATCGCTTATCTTGATTAGAAGTAGCGGGATATTGTTCTGTCCAAGTTTGTGATTTAGTTTTTTTTGAACTTAGATTTATTACAGAAGCAAATTTTTCTTTCCAGCCCTTTTTTGTTTCTGCTTCTTTAGTGGTGATTTCGCTAGCATTGCATATTTCTAAAGCACAGGTTTTGTAGTTATGTATGCTAGGACAGTCACCCGGAAGTTTTATTAATCTACTCAGTTCTTCAATGGAATCTTCAGAAGGTTCCTCTGTCTCTTGCTCCAGTTTGTAGAAGATCTAAGTGATCGTGAGTATGAAAAGAACCAGATGCGCTGATCGAGAAGAAACTTATTTGTTTAAGCAAGCAAACAGCACCCGCAAAAAAAGCTGATCCACACTTTTACGTAAATAATAGCATTGAAGAATTTCTAGCAAAAATCTTCAAGTTCTTGGAATAGAAAAAATTTTAACCATAATTTTTTAAAAAGTTAGATTTGCGCCAGTCCCATAATAAAGTTTATTCTTTATATGTCGAAAAAAATAACTAAGAAATTTTTAA
>CAZUPN010000048.1:0-12098 GCA_964622015.1 uncultured Rhizobiaceae bacterium
TGGCGATGATGTTTTACAAGGCGGAAAAGGTAATGATGTTATTGATGGCGGCAATGGTAGAGATACCTTTCTTTGTCTTGGCAAAAATGGCATAACCATTAATCTAAAAACTGGCATCGCCACTGGCACTGATATAGGAGAAGATCATTTATTAAATATCGAAAATATTAATGGCAGTAATGGTGATGATATTATTATTGGCGATGATCAAGATAATAATATTAACAGCGAAGGTGGCAGCGATAAAGTATATGGTGAAGGGGGAAATGATGTTTTGTTTAGCGCTAACCAGTCAAGATTTTTTGATGGCAAGATTCCAGAATCTTATCTTCCTTTTGATCGCACTATACCTAATTACAACTATCGTAATAATAGCCTCTCCCTTAAGTTTTTAATACGCCCCGGTTCAGAGCTTTATGGCGGTGCTGGCAATGACCTTATCTTAGGCTATTGTGGGCGCGGTTTATTTGATGGTGGCGAAGGAATTGATACGGTAAGCTATGGCAATCAAGATGGTAGAATAATTGACTTAGAATCCGGAGTTGTAGCTGATAAATATTACCAAGTTATTTTGCTCAGAGATTTTGCACGATACATAGAATCTAATGGCAAAGAAGGAGTAATGCGAGTAAGTACAGAGGATCTACATAATCGCAATTCCGATTTTCATAGAGCCTATGGCAATGAATTCATGTTAGAAAGCGATGCTGGCGATCCTGCAAATCATGATATTTTGCGCAATATCGAAAATGTAACTGGCTGTAATTTATATAATGATAATATTTACGGCAATGCTCAAGATAATGTTCTGCGTGGACTTGGCGGCTCTGATATTATTGATGGTCGTGATGGCAATGACACAATCTATGGCGATTACATTCTTGACCCCAATCTTCAAGGTAGCGGTATTGATGGTGATGCTCACTATCAAAGCAGAGTAAGTGGCCTTAATTATGACGTAAAAGACTACTCAGATGAAATTCATGGCGGCAATGGCAATGACCATATTTCTGGCGGAATTGGTAATGATAAAATCTATGGCGATGCCGGAAATGACATAATTTGCGGCGATTCTGATGATGATAATTTATTTGGTAATGAGGGAAATGATATTATTAATGGCGGAATGGGGGCGGATATTTTATCTGGCGGCATCGGAGCAGATATTTTTGACTTTGACAAGCTAGAGGATTCAATTAGAACAAGATCTGATCTCATTTCTGATTTTAGTCAAAAAGAAGATAAAATTGACCTTACCGGACTTGAATTTAATCACATTAACTTCATAGGAGAAAATGTTGAAAATAACAACTCCGATCATCATTTAGAATATCATTATGACGAATCAGCTAACACCGTAATTGATGATCAAAATTCTGATTTTATGATTAAATTAACCGGTCATTATCAGTTAAGTGACAGTGATTTTATCTTTGGTTGATCGATTATTTTGGTAATTGGTAATTTCAAATTGAAATCTCACGAAGAAACCTGTTGATGGATTTTGTTATTGGAACAAGCGAGCATCTTAAAATTTGAAACATTCAAGGATCCACATTTGTCACATTTCAACTCTTCCATTGCCATTTCCATTCTTTCCTTGTCATTCCCACAAAGGCGGGAATCCACCTTGCAATTATTATGATGCTGGCTGATGGATTCCCGCCTTCGCGGGAATGACAAGAAGCAAAGCGGTAATGGCAATTGCTCTCTAGATTAAAAGCTCACGCAAAACCTGCTGATGGATTTTTTTATTGGAACAAGCGAGCATTTTAAAATTTGATTCTAGCCTAACTTCATTACCAGACCAATCAGTTACGATTCCGCCAGCCATTTCGATGATTGGAATCAAGGCAGCGTAATCGTAGATTTTTAGGCTGGGGTCAAGCACGATATCGACAAAACCGGTGGCTAGAAGTGCGTAGGAATAGCAATCGCCACCATAAACTACCCCGCCATATTGTTGATATTTAGTGGCTTTGGTTAATTTGTTGAAGGCTTGTTGATTGTGATTTTGAAAAAAGAATGGCGAAGTAGTGCATAAAATTGCATCATTTAGGTGGTTACGATCACTGGTGGTTATTTTTTGATTATTTAGCCATGCGCCTTGCATAAAGCCGGGCTGATTGACACCAACCCATCGCTCGCCACTGATTGGCTGATTCATGATCCCTAACATTGATTTATTTTGATAGGCCAAAGCAATTAAAGTGCCAAAGGTTGGACGTCCGATGATAAAAGAAGAAGTGCCGTCAATTGGATCAATGATCCATTGATAGTCAGAATCCATATTAACATCATCCTCCTCTTCGCCAATAATACCATGATCTGGAAATTTTTTAACAATTGCATTTCTAATTGCTCTTTCAACTTCCTTATCAGCAATAGTAACTGGACTATTATCATCTTTCATCACCTGTCCAATTTTACTAGAATGGCAGCGAAAATATTTTTTGATAATTTCTGAGCTAATATCAGCTAATTCATTAGCAAAGTCGATAATTTCTTGTGTGATAATTTTATTCATATAATCATTTTGACTTAATTTAATTTCTTAAATCTTAAAATAAAAATCAATTTATGAAAGAAAGAATTGCAATTATTTCTGGCTATCGCACTCCAATGACTAAAGCCGGTGGCGCGTTAAAAAATCTCAGCGCCCATGATTTAGGGGCCAGAATTGTCAAAGAAGTAGTTTTAAGATCAAAAATTCCCGCCTCTATGATTGATGAGATAATTATCGGTAATGTCTCACAACCCGCAGAAGCTGCTAATATTGCTCGGGTTATCGCACTTAAGGCCGGCTTAGATCAAAAAATACCAGCCTATACCGTTCATCGCAATTGCGCTTCAGGAATGGAGGCAATTACCAGCGCAGCAACTAAAATATTAGCCGGCGAGGCAGAAATTATACTAGCTGGTGGCGTAGAATCAATGAGCAATATCCCGCTACTTTTTAACCGCAAAATGACTAATTTATTTACCAATTTAATGAAAGCCAAAAGTTTTTGGCAAAAACTTTGGACAATCATTAGTTTTAGATTTAGTTTTTTACAGCCAATAATTGGCTTACAGCAAGGCCTTACCGATCCAATTTCAGGATTAATCATGGGCGGTACTGCAGAAATAGTAGCAAAAGATTTTAAAATTACCCGCAAAGAGCAAGATGAATTTGCACTTTCTAGCCATAGAAAGGCTGAAGATGCAATTGATGATAAAATTTTTGCCGAAGAAATCATCGCAATTTTTAATAATGATGAAAAAAATGGCAAAATGATCACAGAAGATGATGGCGTTAGAAAAGGCCAAAGAATCTCAGATTTAGCCAAATTAAAACCATATTTTGAAAAAAATACCGGTACCGTAACTGTTGGCAATTCTTCACAAATCACTGATGCGGCAGCGGCAATGATTTTAATGTCAGAATCAAAAGCCAAAAGCCTGGCTAAAGAATTAAATCTAGAAATACTCGGTTATTTAAAAGCCTTTTCTTACGCTGGCCTTGATCCTCAAAGAATGGGCCTGGGACCAGTTTTTGCCACTAGCAAAGTTTTTGATAAAACCGGATTAACCCTTGCCGATATTGACTTAATTGAGCTAAATGAGGCATTTGCCGCGCAGGCCCTAGCCTGCCAAATCGCCTTTGGATCTGATGAATTTGCTAAAAAATATTTAAATAAAGATAAGGCAATTGGCAAAATCAATCCCGATATTTTCAACGTCAATGGCGGCGCCATCGCTCTTGGCCACCCAGTTGGCATGACTGGCGCCAGAATCGTCATCCATCTACTTCGCGAATTAAAAAGAAGAAAGAAACATCGCGGCCTCGCCACCCTTTGCATCGGCGGCGGCCAAGGAGCGGCCTTAATTTTAGAACGAAATTAAGATTGATTTTTTAAGCAAAATTCTTAAAAATAGCCCTCTTTTAATCAAAATAACTCTAAATAAATTATGGATATCAGCAAAATTTCTGTCGGCAAGGATTTGCCAAATCAAGTAAATGTGATTATTGAAGTACCGATGAATTCTAATCCGGTAAAATATGAAATGGATAAGGATTCTGGGGCAATTTTCGTTGATCGTTTTCTTGCAACTTCAATGTATTACCCTTGTAATTATGGCTTTATTCCTCATACCCTATCCGATGATGGCGATCCCTGCGATGTTTTAGTGGTCAGTGATTTTGCGATTATTTCCGGGGCAGTTATTGCGGTAAAGCCAGTTGGGGTTTTGATCATGGAAGATGAAAGTGGAATGGATGAAAAAATCATTGCAGTACCAGCTAAAAAACTCAATTCGCAATTTGAATCAATTGAATCTTACGAGCAATTATCGCCAAATTTGCTAGCCCAAATCAGCCATTTTTTTGAAAGATATAAGGATCTTGAAAAAGGCAAATGGGTAAAAGTAAAGGGCTTTGAAGATGCTAACAAAGCCAAAGAGCTGATCAGCCAATCTTTTAAACGCGCTAATGGATAGTTGGAAAGTAGCAAATAGCCAAATCTTTGATCGCAAGCAATTAAATTTCTTAAAAAGATGGTGGATTGATGTCGATAAAATTAATTTTTTGTTAATTATCAGCATCATAGTTTTTGGACTGATTATGACCGCCAGTTCAAGCCCGGCAATTGCTAAAAGAATCGAGGTTGATAAATTTTTCTTTCTTAAAAAACAGTTAATTTTTGCAGTAATTGCGATTTTTTTTCTGATTGCAATTTCTTTTTTGAACCAGATTCAGATTAAAATCTTTGGTTTATTTGGCCTGTTTGGCGCAATTTTATTGCTGATTTTAGTATTAATGATAGGGCTTGAAGCCAAGGGCTCAAAAAGATGGTTGGTAATTGCCGGATTTACCTTGCAACCTTCAGAATTTGCCAAAACATTCTTCATTGTTTTTAACGCTTATCTGTTGCAAAGGCTTGATTATAGGGATTGGCGCCTAAAATATGGTATTTCTGCCGGGCTCTATTTTTTAATCGCACTTTTACTGATCTTGCAGCCGGATTTTGGCATGACTTTAAGCCTGACTATTTTATGGCTAGCACAATTATTTATTTACGGCATACCTTTAATCATAGTTTTTGGCGTTACAATTTTAGGCATAATTGGAATATTTTTAGCCTATCTGACCTTTCCTCATGTTGCCGATCGAATTCATAAATTTTTAGATGCTGATCATAAAAATTATCAGGTTGAAAGATCAATTGACGCCTTTATTAACGGCTCTTTTTTTGGTCGCGGCCCTGGAAATGGGGTAGTAAAAAAATTTATCCCCGACGCCCATACTGATTTTGTTTTTTCGGTAATTGCTGAAGAATTTGGCATTGTTGCCTGCGTAGTAATTATCATAGCTTTTGCTTATTTAATCACCAGAATCATCAAAAGAGCAATTGAGGAAGAGGATCTATTTATTTATTTATCGCTATGCGGCCTGATGATGCAATTTACTTTGCAAGTAATCGTCAATATCGGTGTTAGCCTCGCAATGCTACCAACCAAAGGCATGACTTTACCTTTTATCAGTTATGGCGGCTCCTCAATAATCTCAATGTCCCTTTGCTTTGGCCTGATTTTATCTTTTACCAAAAAGAACTATCACAAAAATTTAAATAGTAATTCGCTGGATTTTATTTAAGAATCGACGCTATATTCCCCCTCTCCCACAAGTAGAGAGGGGTCAAGAAAGCTAAACAAACTCCAAAACAACCGCCGCCTCATCAAAAGGAAATTTTTGATCGCCAATAATCTGATATTTTTCATGACCTTTACCAGCCAGTATCAATATATCATCATCTCCAAGCATTTTAATTGCAGCCTGAATAGCTAATTTGCGACCTGCAATTGCAATAGCTTTTTCTTGCTTGCATCCTGCTAAAATTTGCTCTCTTATTTGGCCCGGATCCTCATTTCTTGGATTATCATCACTAATAATCACTAAATCAGCTAAATCACTAGCAATTTTACCCATAATTGGGCGCTTGGCTGCATCACGATTGCCGCCACAACCAAATAACACAACCACTCTGGCGGCAGTTAATTTACGAGCAAATTTTAGAGTATTTTCTAGCGCATCCGGGCTATGGGCAAAATCGATAAAAATTTGAGCATTATTTTTAAGGCTGATAATTTTTTGCATTCTTCCTAATGCTGGTTTAAGGCTGGAAAATTTGCTTAATAATGCCAATATTTGCTGATGATTTAGTTGATAATTTATCACCACCATTACCAAAGCGCATAATATATTTGAAATCTGAAACTCCGCTAATATCTGCCATTTAATTTGGTAATTTTGTCCTTGATAGGAAAAATTTATTTCAGATTGCTGATCTTTGATAATTGATGAAATGATTTTAAAATCATCACCCTTAAAACCATAAGAAATAATTCTTTGTTTTTGCAATTCACAAATTTTTTTAATCGCCTGATATTCAGCAATATCAGCATTTAATACCGAGATTGCGCCTTCATTCATCTGCTTGCTAAATAACAGCATTTTTGCCGCAAAATAATCATCCATATTTTGATGATAATCCAAATGATCCTGAGTAAAATTACTAAATCCAGCAACCTTAGTTGCAAGCCCCGCCATGCGATCCTGCTCAAGCCCAATTGAGCTAGCCTCAAGCGCTACATCATCAATATTTTTTGATTTTAAAATATGAAGATTTTTATATAATGAAGCAATATCTGGCGTAGTTAAAGAATTGTCATTAATATCCAAATCAACCTCACTGACAGTGCCAAGCGTGCCAATTGACGCTGATTTTTTGCCAAGCAAATTTAGAATCTGACGGATAAATTCAGCAATTGAGGTCTTGCCATTAGTACCGGTAATAGCATAAATATTTTTTGGCAATGGAAAATAAAAAACCTTGAGAAAATCTATCAATAAATCGTAAGGATTTTGACTTCTAATCAGCGCAAATTCGCCACTATCTTTTAAATCATCAATTTGATCACCGAAACTACAAATTATTATCTTGGTACCTCTTGCAATTGCATCGCCAATATATTTTGACCCATTATTGCCACCTGATTTTGAAGGAAGTGCAACAAAAATACAATTTTGCTTTGCCAATCTCGAATCGGTAATAATATCGCTAATTTCTAAATCCAAAAACCGCTTTGGCAATTGCTCAATTTCATTTTTACCGATTTTTTGGATAATTTGCTCTAAATTCATAGTTACTACTAGATTAATTGATTTTTAGTATTATTTTTAACAATAATTTGTCATCTCCTAACAACTTAAAATGTTTCTAATAAAATGGCCAGCTTTGATATAGTTTCAAAAATAAATTTTCAAGAAGTCGACAATGCCGTCAATTCAGTACTTCGGGAGCTAACTAATCGCTATGATTTTAAAGGCGCAAATTTTTCAATTATTCTCGATCAAAAAGAAAATCATATCACTCTCAGTGCCGAAGATAATTATAAATTAGGTCAAATTGGCGATTCAGTAAAAGTATTTTGCACTAAAAGAGGCATTGATGTTAAAGCGTTAGATTTTCAAAAAGAAGAAAAGGCCGGCGGTAATTCTCTAAGACAGATTGTAAAATTAAAAAACGGCATTGAGCAAGACACGGCCAAAAAAATCGTCAAACAAATCAAAGAAGCTAAAATCAAAGCCCAAGCCTCAATTAGGGGAGATGAAGTAAGGGTTGACGGCAAAAAACGCGATGATTTACAAGAGGCAATCGCAATTTTAGGCGCTGCAAACTACGAAATTCCGCTACAATTTATTAATTTTAGGGAATAACTCACTGACGTGATTTGATATAATCATCGATCGTCTTTTGTATCTCGGTATTTCTAAAAATAACATGCTTATGCAATTCAATTGCAACCAATGCCGCTACCAAACTCATTATTTCTTCTTTTGTCGATTCTTTTTCCTTTAAATTCGCAGATTCAGAGTATAAAATAGCGCAATTAGCCATAATTGCACCGATAGTTCCTTTGCCAACCATAATACCGCTAATCTCTCTTGAATCAACACCATCCGTTATTATACCAAAATCGATATAAAATACTGCATATAGCAAAATATTTTTGAGGAAAAATTAATACTTTTAAAGCCCAATGTATATCAATATATACCAAGCTTTAAAAGCATTAATTTTTAGCAATAAATGATTTTACTCACAAAAGTTAAAATTATAATATGCAGCATTAATATTAATTAAATCTAAATATTTGCAATTTAGCTTTCATTATGATACAAAGTTCGTCCCATAAAAATCCTTTTTACTAAATTTGTGATTTTATTAATAATATGACGAACGAAATGGTAACTGACGGAAATCAAGGCGTTGCTGAGCAACTAGTTGCGGCTTTGGCAATGGAAGAAGCAAGGCGACCTGAAAGGGGAATAACCGATACAACCTTAACTGACCGGCTAATCAGAGCAATGCTTGGAAATTGTTGTATTGCCGATCATTGTCTGCCTGATCGCTACAGCCAAAAAAAGCGGCGCCAGGAATTATTTGGGGATGATTCTGCCCTATCAGAAGATAAGATGCAAAAAATTGAACTTTGCCTATATAGAATAAATAGGATCAAAGACATTGATAGGTTGGGTAAGCGTGCCAGAAAAAGAGAATTGGTAATAATCAGAGCTATGGATGAGGTTATTAGGCAGGAAGTTGATAGAATATTGCAAAATCAAGAAGAGGATGGCAAACCTTTCAATAATCCAAAAGAAATATCTGAGCTCTACACCTTATACCAAAAACAATTTGCTACAATCGATAAAGAGGCCGGAAAATCATTTGTTGCGATCTCAAAGCTGCTTATTTGTCTTTATACAATATCAGGCTTTGCTACCAGCGCCTCATCAGTTGAAAGATTGACTAGGGATACTTATGCTGCGATATGGCTTATATTGACAATGGGCGCTGGGTCGCTAAATGCTTATTCGCAATATGTGTTTGCACAAAAACTGTTAGAGATGATGAATAATCTATCAATTCCATTTTATTTAATACCAGCTTTGGCTACCGCCTTTACCCCTTCAATTCCGGTACTTAACGCAGTCAATTTAGTTCCTGAAAATATGGAATGGATAACAAAGGTACTTGGGGTTGCAACTTTTCTTACAACTTTACCGATTTTTGTAAAAGATTATGTAAGAGTCCATAACGGCGCCAAATATTATCTAAATAACCTGTATAATGGCGGATATTATGCATTAACGCACCATCCTCGCGATTCTATTTCAAAATTTTATACCCATTATTTGAGTAATATTTCAATCTCTGATATAGCAAAAACAATTGGCCTTGCAGCAATGTGCGGCCTTGGAGGATTTCAATCAAATGGCTATACATCGGTAGCTGAAACCTATTTTGACATTGAGGATTGGTACTTAAAATTCATTTTACTAGCCGCAAGAATTCCATTTGTATTGATAGCCTCCAATAATGCTATAGAAGGCATCGAAAAATTACTCGATAAAGGATTAAATGGCCTGCCCGATAATTTTAAAAGGGACTTTACCATGGTTTTATTAAATAGCATAGGTCTTGCCTCAGTCTTTGTGGCAAATTCTAGATTATTTGATGAATTTAGCTGTTTTGGCTTTAGTACCATTGTCGCCACGATAATATTTGGAACAGCCGCAAGATTGTCAGGTACTTTAGAAAGCAAGCCAAAAGGAGCAATAGCTATAGGCAGACTCATTAGTGAGTACGTGTCTGAGGTGTCGGGCACAGATTTACGACAAATGGTGCATGAGGCGCGCATAGGTGACGGAGGCGCCGGGTACGCTGAGCTTGTTGATATAGCGCCAAGTAGTAATATAATGACAGAATTCTCTAGCAGCGACACTCTTCATAGCGATAATAGCAGCGATGGCAGTACGGGGTCAACAGCAAAACCCGGCACTCCCTTAGTTTCACGTAGAGAAGGCAACAGATCAGCAAGTCCCAATACTAGGCCGCTAACACCTGCTGCACGGAGAAGAGCAGCTATCAATCCAGGAGAAAGAACATCAGCTTTTAACCCTAGCAATTAATTTATGCCCCACATAAATCACTAGGAAAAATATCACCGAAGAGTAGGTAACCAACAGACTAGCAATCGTCCTTTTTTCATGGCTAATGCCAAAAAACTGACCAATAATCACCACCAGCACTACAAAAATTGCAATTAGCGGCGCAAATGGGAAAAATCGGGCTTTGTATTTTAGAATTTCTTCGCCGCCATTTTTTGGTAAGAAATTTTTTCTGAATTTATAATGACTTAAAGCGATTCCAAGCCATACTACAAAACCTGCCAGAGATGATATTTGTACCACATAGCCAAAGAACACGCCATTACCAACTATTGATGATAAAAATACCAAAGAACCAAAAATAGCGCTGCATCCTAAAGCAACATTAGGTATACCATATCTGCCAACTTTAGCAAAAATTTTTGGCGCTTGTCTGGAATTGCCAAGATACCATAAAATACGGGTCGATGAATATAAGCAGGCATTGGCTGCTGATAATATTGCGATTAAAATCACAAAATTTACAACATCAGCGGCATATTTACCAACATAATTAGCAAAAACTAGAGTATAGGGGCTGGTAATTACGCTATCTTGAGTAACTAATCTTGGATCATTAAAAGAAACCAATAAACTAATGACTGCAATTGATAATATATAAAATAATGATAGACGCCAAAATACCATTTTAATGGCATTTGGAATAGTAGTTTCAGGATTTTTGGTTTCTTCTGATGCAAGCCCTACTAATTCAGTGCCCTGAAACGAAAAGCCGACAAAAAGAAAAACATAAATAAAGCCATAATAACCGCCATGAAATGGCGCATCATCAATATGCCAGCGATTAGTACCAAAATGAGGTTGATGATAGATGCTAAAAGCCCCAAGCACGATAAAGGCAATAATTGCCGATACTTTAAAAAATGACAGCCAATATTCTACCTCGCCATAAATTCTAACCGCAAAAATATTGGAAAATAAAATCAGTAAGAAAAAAATCACCGAAAATATCAGCGGATTAACATCAGGAAACCAATAAGACATCACCAATGACGCCGCTGATATTTCAACCGCAATGGTACTGGCCCAACTGAGCCAATAATTATAGCCCATCGCAAAACCAAATGATTTGCCAACATAATTGGTTGAATAATCACAAAATGAACCAGCGCTTGGCTTAAAAGCGCTCATTTCAGCAAGGCTAGTCATTAAAAAATAAACCACCACCGCCATCCCGACATAAGCAAGCAACGCCCCCCCCGGACCCGCAACTGAAATTGCATAACCACTAGCTAAAAATAAACCAGTACCAATTGAACCGCCAATGGCAATCATATTGATATGTCTGGTCTCTAATTTTTTTGATAAAGAACTCATTGATTTTTGATTATTATAATTATTTGATTTTTGTAATTTTTCTATACCGAATCAACTTGACTTATCTCCTCCCTGTCATTTCCAACATTTACCTCTTCCTTGTTATTTCCAACCTCATTTGTCATTCCAGGCGCCACTCTTTGTCATTGCCACAAAAGCAGGAATCCACCAATCAACATCTATATTGTTGCAAAATTGATTCCCGCCTTCGCGGGAATGACAAAGAGTCTAAAATGACAAGCCAGATAGAGAAATTTTTTGACAAAAAAGATCGCCATGCTAAGTAGTTAATATCAAAAAAACAATAACAAAAAATCAGCTTAATTTTTTAAATCAATTATTTATAAATAATTCTTCCAAGAAAAAAATTTTAAAAAATTGCTTGCATTTTGTTTTTTAGAGTTTAATAATTCGCCCCCTAATTTAATTCAGCGCTGAGAAATTTACTTATAAGTAAGTCAAGCGGGATCTTATTTTTAGATTACTGGTTAAGATTATTCAATACTGATTTTCAATTGATTAATTTAGTATCTGAGGCTCTTGATGCTCTTAATTAAGAAGGCATCAATGACAATAAAATTACCTTTTGTTTTTTTAAAAATTTTATTTTTGATAAAATCTTTAAAATTAACAAAAAAATTTAATAAATCGTAAATATAGTTTAGTAAAAAGATATGTCCAAACAAGTCTTCAAAAGAACCAAGCCTCACGTAAACATAGGCACAAT
>CAZUPN010000049.1:0-1535 GCA_964622015.1 uncultured Rhizobiaceae bacterium
GATACGATTTCTGGTATATTGGGGGTGGAATTTAATATGCGGTAGCCCTGAGATAAAATGGTTTATTTTATATTTAGACCAATAACCACTCTCAATCTCAATGATCAAAATCAAACTAAAAATTCAGCATCAATACCGGATTTTCGATATATCTTCTGAGTGCTTTTAAAAACTCAGCGCCAATTACGCCGTCAACTAGGCGGTGATCGCAAGATAAGGTGATATTGACCATATTGGCAATTTTGATTTGGCCATTTTCGACGATTGGTTTTTCAAGACCTCTGCCGATTGCTAAAATGCAGCTTTGGGGTGGGTTAATAATGGCATTAAAATTATCGATGCCATACATACCAAGATTAGAGATACTGAAGCTGCCGCCTTGGAATTCTTCTGGTTGTAATTTATTATCACGGGCTTTTTTGGCGAGTATTTTTATTTCGCTAGAAATTGCCGGAATTGATTTTTGATCGGCATTTTTGATAATTGGGGTGATCAGACCGCCATCAATTGCTACTGCAACTGCAATATCAATGTTATTATAAAGCAATATTGCCTCATCAGACCAGGCGCTATTTGCTTGTGGCACTTTTTTTAGAGCCATTGCCGAGGCTTTAATTATGAGGTCATTAACTGAGATTTTATAAGCAGGATTACCGCTAGCATCGGTTTCTGCCGCCTCATTTAAAGACATGCGCATATCTAAAAGACGATCAATTTTAAATTCGGCGCTTAGATAAAAATGCGGGATATTTTGCTTGGACTGCGATAATCTTTTAGCAATAATTTTTCGAATATTATTATTTTTAACCGCTTTAAATTCCTCACCGTTTCTTCTTACAACGCCGCTGGTAGAAGTATTTGCAGAGTTACTAGCAATAAATTCCAATACATCATCTTTAATAATTCTGCCTTTTGGTCCGGTACCTAAATTACCCAGCGAGCCTAAATTAACATTATTATTCTTGGCAATTCTTTTAGCTAAGGGGCTAGCTTTAATGTGCGAGGAAATATCAGCGACAGTAGTAGCAACAACCGCTGTATTTTTTACAGCCACTTCTTCTATTTTTACTTGCGGCTTACTTTCATTTTTAGGTAAAACGTTAGAAGTATTTTTAGCATAATTTGCAAGTGATTTTTGATCTTCTCCTTCTTCTAAAATTAAAGCAATTAAACTATTAACTGCAACATTTTCAGTACCTCCAGCAATTATAATCTTACCTAAAATCCCCTCATCAACCGCCTCTACTTCCATGGTTGCTTTGTCGGTTTCAATTTCAGCAATCACCTCGCCAGCCTTAATTTTATCGCCTTCTTTTTTTAACCATCTTGCTAGATTTCCTTCTTTCATAGTTGGAGATAAAGCGGGCATTAATATTTCTATTGGCATAGTAAATTCAAGTTAGTTATTTTGCTTATAAAGGCAAATTATCATGCTTTTTATAAGGTTTGAAAGTTTTTTTATTCTTTAAAATTTGTAATGATTTGCAAATTCTTTTTCTGGTATTTTGCGGCCTGATCACCTCATCAATAAAACC
>CAZUPN010000049.1:1545-4306 GCA_964622015.1 uncultured Rhizobiaceae bacterium
TCGTGATGCGGCGACGAAAGGTGAGGCAAATTTTTCGCGATATTCAGCAACTTTTCTTTGTTTGCTTTCGGGGTTTTTAGCATCTTGTCTAAAAATAATTTCAACCGCGCCTTCCGGCCCCATCACCGCTATTTCAGCATTAACCCAGGCATAATTAACATCGCCTTTTAAATGTTTAGAATTCATCACGATGTAAGCGCCGCCATAGGCTTTACGGGTAATAACGGTGATTTTTGGCACTGTAGCCTCACCATAAGCATAAAGCAATTTGGCGCCATGCTTTATGATACCTTCATGTTCTTGATCGGTACCTGGCAAAAATCCCGGCACATCAACAAAAGTTACCAATGGAATGTTAAAACAATCACAAAATCTAATAAAGCGAGCAGCTTTTTGACTGGCTTTAATATCTAAACATCCGGCCAGATTCATCGGTTGATTAGCAACAATACCAACTGTTTCACCTTCTAAACGACCAAAACCAACAATAATATTTTTAGCATAATTTGGCTGAATCTCAAAAAAATCACCCTCATCAAGGATTTTTTCAACTAACTCAGTAATATCATAAGGTTGATTGGAATTTTCAGGAACTAAAGTATTAAGCGAAATATCAGCGCGATCCGAATCATCATCAGTTGGAATTTTTGGCAATTGCGATTGATTGGAAGATGGCAGAAAATTAACTAATCTTCTGGTTTGTAGCAAAGCTTCAATATCGCTTTTATAGCTAAGATGAGCAACGCCGCTTTTGGTTGCATGAGCCATAGCACCACCAAGTTCTTCTTGAGTAACTGTCTCGTGAGTAACGGTTTTTACTACATCGGGACCAGTTACAAACATATAAGAGGAATTTTCAACCATAATCACAAAATCAGTAAGAGCCGGCGAATAAACTGAGCCGCCGGCACATGGTCCCATAATCAGGGATATTTGCGGCACTACTCCGCTTGCATCAATATTTCTTTGAAAAATTTCACCAAAACCACCAAGAGAATCAACGCCTTCTTGAATTCTAGCGCCGCCAGAATCATTAATGCCAATTACAATTGCACCAACTTGCATCGCTCTTTCTAATAATTGCGATATTTTTCTGGCATGAGCCTCACCAAGTGATCCACCCATCACTGTAAAATCCTGACTATAAACAAAAACCAAGCGACCATTAATGGTGCCTTGACCAGTAACTACGCCATCTCCTGGATGTTTTTTATCCTCCATCTCAAAATCAGTACAGCGATGCTCAACATATAACCCATATTCTTCAAAAGAATCAGGGTCAAGTAATACTTCAAGCCTTTCTCTGGCAGTAAGCTTTCCCTTTGAATGTTGGACATCAATTTTTTTTAGACCCCCACCCATTCTAGCTTCTTCTCTTTTAGAAGCTAATTTGGCAATATTTGAAGAGCGCATATTATTTTTTAATTTACTTCAGTTTGGCAAGGATTGACTCGCCACCAATCATGGTTTGACCAATTAAAACTTTTATTTCAACCTTGGCAGGCAGATAAATATCAGCCCGGCTACCAAAACGTATAATGCCATATTTTTGACCTATTGTTACTTCCTGCCCTTCTTTTAACTCACTAACTATTCTTCTAGCTACCATACCTGCAACTTGCACAAAAACGATCTCGGTTTTATCTTTAGTTTCAAGCAAAACTGAATTTCTTTCATTTTCTGAGCTTGCTTCATCAAGATTGGCGCTTAAGAATTTGCCAGCTATATAGCTAATTTTAACTATTTTTCCTGAGATTGGCACCCGATTAACATGGACATCAAAAACATTTAAGAAAACACTGATTTTATTGAATTTTTTATCAGATAGATTTAATTCAGATGGAGCACTGACATCATAATCAACCCTAGTAACCACGCCATCGGCCGGACTAACCAAGACTCCCTCTTCTACTGGAATTACTCTGTGGGGATCACGAAAGAAAAATATGCACCATAAGGTTAAAACCAAGCCAATCAGGCCAAGACTATGACTCATCAAAGATAATATGACGGTCACTAAGGCAAAAATCAGTATAAATTTAAATCCTTCTTTATGGATTGGAAAAGATACTAATTTCAAAAGATTATAGAAATTATTCATATATTTTAAAATATAATTATGTAAATTTAGCGCATTGGTCAATATTCTTAGCTCCCGGAATGCCAGGAGCAATTAAACAAACAATAACTTGGCTATAGCATTAAGCGAACTGTAATGGTACCACTAAGTAATAATCAAAATCATTTTCCCGCCTGCTTTTGCCACATCTCATCAAATTCTTTTACCGACAATTTTTTTCTTTTAATATTGGAATTGTCAATGATAAAATTTATCACTTTATCTTCAAGCGCTATTGCTTTTAATTGCTCATAGGCGCTGTGATTTTTTTTATAATATTCGATAATATTTTTTTCTTGTCCTGGGTATTTAGCCAGAATTTTAGTGATTTCTTTATTTAAATCATCTTGGTTTGTCTCAATTTGTTTTTTACTCGCCAAGTCAGAAATAATAATTCCAACCCTAACCATCTTTTTTACTGAATTTAATTTTTCATTTTTGGCTTTTTCTTTTTCCTTATCATCTTTAAATTTACGATTTTCGTCATTTTCACCCCAGGCATTTTTGAATTCTAGCTCAACCAAACCATTTGGCAAATCAAAATCATAATTTTTGGCAAAAAAATCAAAAACTTCTTTTTTGAATAATTCAAAACCAAGATTTTGATAATTATTTTCGACTTGTTTTTTTAGAATTTCGACT
>CAZUPN010000049.1:4316-11840 GCA_964622015.1 uncultured Rhizobiaceae bacterium
AATTTTTCTTTACTTTCAAGGCCGAATTTGGTTTTGACAAATTCATCATTTGCTTCTTGTAACTGGCAGCAGGAAATGTGATTAATTTTAACCTCAAAAACCGCTTTTTTGCCGCTATATTCAGGATTATGATAATGATCGGGAAATTTAACTTTAACCGTAACTTCATCTTGAGCTTTTTTATTTACTAGCTGCTCTTCAAAATTATCAATAAATGACTTACTTCCTAATTCCAAATCATGATTTGTTGCTGATCCACCTTGAAATTCCTTACCATCAATTTTACCAACATAGTCAATATTAACCATATCGCCGATTTTGGACTTATAGCCCGGTTCCTGCTTATCCCAATTCGAATAGATTTTTAAAAACTTAGCCAAAGCTGCGTCAGTATCACTATCGGATATTTCAACATCCATTTTTTCTATTTTAAGCTTAGCTAAATCAATATTTGGAACTTCCGGCATTAATTCAAATGAAATATTACACTCAATATCGGCATCATCTTCAATTTTTTTAAGATCAGCTTTAGGCTCAATAGCAATTTTTAAATTATTGTCATTGATAATTTTTTTAATTTCATTTGAGATGATTTTATCGAGCTCTTCGAATTTGATTGAAGTGCCATATTTTTGCTTGATAACATCTTGCGGCACCTGGCCTTTACGAAAACCTTTAAGTGAATAATCTTTTTGAATCTCATTGACTCGATCATTAATTTTAGCTTTAATCAAAAGATTTGGCACGATTAATTGATAGTCTTTTTTGAGATTTTTATTTAGAATATTCTTTACTTTGATTTCCATGATTTAATTTTTTTAAGAATTAATTACTATTTTCCTAGTGAAAAGATTTTGAAATGAAGTTGGTGCGGATGGAGGGACTTGAACCCACACGCCTTGCGGCGCTAGAACCTAAATCTAGTGCGTCTGCCAATTTCGCCACATCCGCTAAATCGAGTTAAGGCAAAATAAACCCTTAAATATGCTAGCTTGCAGCAATATTTTCAGGCATAACTTCGATATAAATTCTGTTTTTATAGCCAGACTTCACAAAATTTACGATTCCAGCAATTTTAGCAAAGATCGTGTGATCTTTTCCTAAGCCAACATTTTGACCAGGATGCCATTTGGTACCTCTTTGACGAGCAATAATATTGCCAGCTAGTACAAATTGACCACCATATTTTTTGATTCCAAGCCTTCTACCTGCCGAATCGCGACCGTTTCTCGAACTACCGCCTGCCTTCTTGGTTGCCATGATTTACTCCGATAAATTTAGTTTAAACTTTAATTGATAAGATTTTTAACTCAGTCTTATATTGACGATGACCGTTTTTTCTTCTTGAATTTTGTCTTCTTCTTTTTTTGAAGATGATGATTTTTTTGTCACGATAATTTTTAATCACCTCAGCTTCAACCATGGCCCCATTAACTAAAGGAGATCCAATCGTAAACTGACCTTGATCATTTTCCAAACAAAAAACTTTATCCAAGCTGATTTTTTGCCCAACTTCTTTATCGACTATTTTGTCAACTCTTATCTTTTGATCCGGCGCAACTTTATATTGCTTGCCGCCAATTTCAATTATTGCGAACATATTTAACTATTTTTCTATATTGAATTATTTTAATTCTCGTGATTCTTATCTCATAATGATTGTCGCGAAAGCCAGGCTCTAGGACCTAACCATAAGAGGTCATTAAACTTGAAAACCCAAATCCAAGAGGGGCGCAAATTTATCTGTCAAAGGAGAATTTGTCAAGTTTTTATTTTTAATTCCAAATTTTTGTCTAAAATTTATCAGTAAAAATAATTTAAAAATTTTTTTTTAAAACCTCTTGACGCCCTAAAACAGTAGTAATAAATTTAGGCCTGAGTCTAGGTTGCCAATGGCTCGGCGTCGTTTGGGGTGTATATATTATAAAAGCAATGTAACCAATCAAGATCTATACAGGCAGTGGGTTTACATGGTAGTGGCTCCAAACGGAAATTTCTCTTCACCCTTCTCCTCTGTAGTTTTAATAAGTCAATCAATGGTTATATTTCTAACTTAGCTTCATCTTAACCGTTACAATTACTATTTTTATTAAAGAGCTCCTTAGATTGCCGGGTAGCGACGCGGCAATCTAAGGAATTAAGAAGCAATTTTAATTATAAGCAGCAACCTTTAACAACCTTTGATCAAATCAGAAATTTCTAGCGCTCCATAGCTAATAATTGATGTAGCGCCAGCTCTTTTAAAGGCGGTTAGGCTTTCTAAATAGGCGCGGTTGAAATCGATGGCTTTGTTTAGGGCGGCGTATTTTAGCATTGCGAATTCGCCGCTGACCTGATAGGCGATGATTGGAATGTTGAAATTATCTTTGGCGCTTCTGATGATGTCTAAATATGGCATGCCCGGTTTGATAATGATCATATCTGCACCTTCTTCAATATCTAAGGCAATTTCTCTGATTGCTTCGCGGGCATTTCTAAAATCCATCTGGTAGTCTTTTTTATCGGCTTTGGCTAAATTTTTATCGGATCCAACAGCGCTACGAAATGGCCCGTAGAAATTAGAGGCATATTTGATGGCGTAAGACATAATTCCTACATTTTGAAAGCCATTTTGATCGAGATAATCTCTGATCATCATGATTCTGCCATCCATCATATCAGAGGGGGCAATAATATCGCAGCCTGCTTTAGCCTGTACTAGTGACTGTTTGCAAAGTACCTCAATGGTTTCATCATTTAATACTGAATTGGTTTTTTGGCAAAATACGCCGTCATGACCATGAGTAGTGTAAGGATCAAGGGCAACATCACAAATAATACCAATCTCTGGCACTGCTTTTTTAATAGCGGTTACTGCTCTACAAATTAAATTCTTAGAATTAATCGCCTCTTTACCATCAATGGTTTTTTTATTTTGCTCAACCAATGGAAATAGCATTATCGCTGGAATTCCAATATCTTTAGCTATTTTTGCTTGTTTTATTGCTAAATCGATTGAAAAACGAAATACATCTGGTAGATTATCGATTTTTTGGCGGGTATTTTTGCCTTCAGTTAAAAAAATCGGCAAGATTAAATCACTGATTTTTAAGTGATTTTCAGCAACCAATTCGCGCTGCCAAGCAAATTGACGATTTCTTCTTAATCTAGTATATGGAAATTGACCTTCAAGCATAATTTTAAATAATTGGTTAAGATAATACTGCAATATAATTAAATCTGATCAATAAAATCTACAAGTTACTAATTAACAATCAAATATAATAAATGTTAGAATCAAATAACAAGAAACCGGTAATTTTACAAATCCTGCCCGCCCTAGAAAATGGCGGAGTTGAACGGGGGGTGGTCGATATTTCTAAAGCATTAAAAAAAATCGATTTTGAGCCAATCGTAGTTTCAAATGGCGGCATCTTAGTTTATCAATTAAAAGAAAAAAATATTAAACATATCAGCTTAAAAGTTAACAGCAAAAATCCGCTGGTAATTTTTGCTAACATTAAAAAAATCGCTAAAATTATCAATGAATATAAGGTTGATATTGTCCATGTCAGATCAAGGGCGCCAATGATTAGTGCTTTTTATGCTTGCAAGCAAATGAAATGTAAATTAGTAAGCACAGCGCATGGTATTTATTCGCTAAATTTAATTGCCAAAAATTCACTGTTAAAAAAAATCTATAACGCAATGATGCTTAGAGGTAGCGAGGTTATTGCCGTTTCAAATTTTGTTAAAAATCATTTAATTGCTAATTACAAATTACCACTTGATCAAAAGCCAACTCTTGCCAACAGGATTTTAAAAAAAATTATTCCCCAGGATATTTTTGACAAAATTAAAGTCATTCAAAGAGGCGCTGATTTGGAATATTTTTGTCCTGAAAATGTTTCTAAAAACCGGGTAGCGGATTTGATCAAGCAATGGGATTTATTTGATCGCCAAAATATTATTTTATTTCCGGCAAGATTTACCGGCTGGAAGGGACATCAATTTTTGGTTGATGCTTTAGCCAAAGTAAAGAACCCGAATTTTCTTTGCGTTATGATTGGCTCTGATATTGGACATCAAGCATTCAAACAAAAAATCGAACGCCAAATCATGAATAAGAATCTTGGTAATAAAGTAAAAATATTTAACCTTTGCAAGGATATGGCGGCTGCTTATAACATAGCTGATTTAGTGATTTCAGCCTCAATAAAACCTGAGGCTTTTGGCAGAATTGCAATTGAGGCTCAGGCAATGAAAAAAATTATTATTGCAACAAATATTGGCGGCTCACTTGAAACTATAATTGATAAAGAAACCGGCTTTTTGGTAAGTCCAAATGATAGTGATGAGCTTGCCAAAATGATTGATTTTGCCCTTAATTTAAACCCGGAGCAAAAATTACTAATGACCAATAAAGCTAGAAAAAATATCGAGGAAAATTTCTCTCATCAGGCAATGTGTGATAAAACAATTGCGCTTTATCAAGAAGTAATGAAATTACCTAAAATTCAATAGCGGTTTTTACAATTTCAGAGAATTCTTCACCATCAAGACTGGCCTTACCAACTAATAGCCCATCAATTCCCGGAATTGATAATATTTCTCTTGAGGTTGATTTATCTACTGATCCGCCATATAAAATATAATATTGATTGGCAATACCAGATAATTTTCGATCAAATATTTTTTTGATTAATGCCGCTATTTCTGCTATTTGCTTAGTACCAGCTACATTTCCGGTGCCAATTGACCAGATCGGTTCATAAGCAATGATCAATTTATCAAATTTGGTTTCTTGAGGAATTGAATGCATGATTTGCTTATAAATAAATTCCATATATTTATCCTGATCTCGAACCTCCTGATCTTCGCCAACGCAAATAATTGGAGTAATTTGTTGATTTAAAGCAGCAAGAATTTTTTTAGCAACGATTTTATTGGTTTCATAATGATTTGATCTACGCTCTGAGTGACCTAAAATTACATATTCACAGCCAATCTTTTTTAACATCCAGGCGCTGATATCGCCAGTAAATGAACCTTTTTGCTCATAGTGACAATCTTGGGCTCCAAGCTGTACATATCTTTCATTTAAAACAATTTTACTTAGGTCAGTATCAGAAATATCGGTAGTTGATTTTTGACCTGAGGTCATCATATTTTCTAATTTCTTAAAACCATTTTCCATCAACTCACCATCGATATAGTCAATGAGGTAAGAAGGTGGGCATAAAACAACCTCAATGCTTGATAAATCTAATGTGGCAAAATTTTTATTAACCGATTCAATCCAGTCATTTGCCTCATCAAAACCGTGATTCATTTTCCAATTAGCAACGATAATTTTTTTAGTCATAAATTTAGATAATTTTAAAAAATAATAAAAATTGTTGTAATTCTAAGATTTTGATTTGTAAAGTAGGATTATTACAGTGCGGCATATAATCACTTTTTTTAAATTTTAAAAAACCAATAAACTATATATGGTCACCAAAGTCAAAACCTTTTCTTTTCATGGCATCGAAGCGCTGGAAGTTGATGTTGAAGTCAAAATATCTTCCGGCATCTTTAACTTTACTATTGTTGGCCTGCCGGATAAAGCGGTTGGTGAATCAAAAGAAAGAGTAAGAGCGGCAATTACTTCACTTGGAATTTCGTGGCCCCAGGGTAGAATTACTGTTAATTTAGCTCCCGCGGATGTACAAAAAGAAGGTAGTCATTTCGATTTAGCAATTGCAATTGCAATCTTAATTGAGCTTGGAATTCTATCCAATCAAGATGTTAAGAATTATTTTTTACTTGGCGAATTATCACTAGATGGTTCAATTAACGGCGTTAATGGCATCATCTCAGCAGCACTCAGCGCTGCCAGTAAAAATAAGGGCTTGATTTGCCCTAACGCCTCAGGCTCAGAAGCCGCTTTAATCGATAATATCAATATTATTGCTGCAAATAATTTACTGTCTTTAATCAATCATTTTAAAGGTGAAGAATTATTACCACGTCCGCAAATCAAGCAAAATATTACCAATAATTATCACTTATCAAACTATCCGGATTTATCAGAAGTAAAAGGCCAGGAAAATGCCAAAAGAGCACTCGAAATTGCCGCTGCCGGCGGACATAATATGCTGATGTTTGGACCACCAGGAACCGGAAAATCAATGCTTGCCAGCCGCATCGCGGGAATTTTACCCGATCTTGAAAAAAAAGAGATTCTACAAATTAATATGATTCATAATATTAGCGGCAAAATAACTGATGGTAAATTAATCAATAAGCGCCCCTTTCGCGAAGTTCATCATTCCTGCTCAATGCCAGCAATGGTTGGGGGTGGCAGCAAAGCCAAGCCTGGAGAAATTTCTTTAGCTCATAATGGGGTTTTATTTTTAGATGAATTAGCGGAATTTCCAAGAGCGGTTCTTGATTCCTTACGTCAACCTCTTGAACTCGGCAAAGTAACAATTTCTAGAGTTCATTCCCACCTCACCTATCCGGCAAATTTTCAACTAATTGCCGCCATGAATCCTTGCCGCTGCGGATATTTAGATAATCCCGTAAAAGCCTGTAAAAAAGCGCCAATTTGTGGCCAGGAATATAAAAATAAAATCTCAGGACCACTTTTAGATCGAATTGATATCATCATTTCAGTACCACAAATTGATATTTTTAACCACCAAAATAATCAATATACCCAAACCGCAGAAAGCTCAAAAGAAGTTTTAGCCAGAGTAAAAAAAGCACGGGATTTTCAAAAACAAAGATATGAGCAAGATTTATTAAACCTTGAAAATGCCAGACCAATTAACGCTAAAATCGATAATAAAATTCTAAGTAAATATATTGAAATTGACGAAAATAGTCAAAAAATTTTACAAAATTCAATTAGTAAAATGCAAATTTCAATGCGCGGAATCAACCGCATTTTAAGAGTTGCCCGAACTATTGCCGACCTAGAAACAAGCCCAAAAATTACCCAAAATCATATTTTAGAAGCCCTAAGTTATAGAAAAGAGATTTAATTTAAAAAAACCAAAAATATATGAAAATTACCAACAAAAATTATCACAAATTTTCAGAAGAATTAAAACATAAGGTCGCCTTATCGCGCCATCAAGCAGTCTTAAGTGTAAATCGCGAATTAATTTTACTTTATCATCAAATTGGTAGCAATATGGCTGGGGCGCTAAAATTATTGCACAATTAAGCAGAGATCTAAAAAGTGCTTTTGCGGATATGACGGGTTTTAGCCCCAGAAACCTTAAATATATGCGCAAATTTTCTATGTCAAAACCAATTGGATTTGCTCAATATCAGCTAGCAAAGGCGATATCTCAAGAAATAAAAAGTAACCTTCCAACCATAAAGCAATTAGAAACTGAGTTAAAAAAGATTTTAATCTTATCAAAGCTAATGAGAAGCCACCTTTGAAAACCTCAATTCGTAAGGCAACTACAAAAGATATTAAAGCGATGGTCAAACTATGGGCCTGTTGAATTCCAATCTCCAAAAACCTAAATTTTTAATATTTTTTCT
>CAZUPN010000050.1:0-11752 GCA_964622015.1 uncultured Rhizobiaceae bacterium
AATAGAAGATATTCGAAATATGCTTAATTTAGTGTCCGAAAAAAGGTTGACAGATCACTTTGGGGTGGAGTCGAAAATGGGGGCAGGACACTACTAAGATTGATGATAACGCAACCAAATGTCCAGACTATTAATTCAATAGCAAAAGCAGATTTTGGAGATTACTTAGTAATTAGTGAAGCCTCAAGCAAATATGAATCGCTTCGCTCCAGTTTAATAATTTATGCAATTGAACTTTAGGCCAATTGCTCAATGACATATCTTGCTAAAACTTATGGGTAATAGGAAGACCCCGACCCTCTCGGAGCAAGGGGAAGGGAGAAATATAAGATCTTTATAAACTTTATATGCGTTAGCCCTGATCATAATGTTTGTTGTAATTGAGTAAATGCAATTGTTTCTTACAGTGGTAATTGGTTAATAAATTGATAATGGATCGCGCTAGAGCTGATAAAAATATCTATAAAAAAGCTCTAAAATTTTTAACTTTTTTGGTACGATAAATTAAATCAGAGAATTATTTTAAAAAAACTTTTGACAGTGAATTATTAGTTATTTTAGATCTACGAAGTCTAGTTAAAAATAACTTAGTAAAACCTTATAAATCAAAAAGTAATTAATGTTAGCCGCAAACGTAAATTAGCATCAGAAAAAACTCTCCTTCTAATTACCATTGTCAAACTAACCAAAATTACCTCTTTAATTAACAAAGTTTTTCATAAGTCGTGTTATTTAAAATGATACGATAATTTTTCTCTAGCCAATTACTTACTTCAAATAATAACCTAAATTAAAAAATATTATGGAAAACGATAATAATCAAAATCAACGCATTTTATCTTATGCAATGTCTTACAAATTGGGACTGTCCCAAATCCAATCCAAACAATTTAACAATTTCTAACATTTTTACTTGTTTATAAACGGCTATTAAGCTACTATTCACCTAGTTTAATAGCTATCTTATCTTCACTTTTTTAGTAAAAATAATTAAGAATTATTGATATGTCTTACCAAATAGAAATGATTAGTTTAGAAGAGTTAGTTTCTTCAAACCACATTTACAGAAAATTTGTGGAATTATGGGATTTTACTGATATCAAAAAGGAATTAGAAAAAATAGAAATTGCATCAGATCACAAAGGCTTTGGAATTTTCAGATTATTCCTCGCTCTACTTCTTCAATTTACAGAAGATTTAAGCGATAGAGAATTAGAAAGATATTTGAGTGACAACAACTCAGCCAAATGGTTTTGTCAGTTCGAATTAACTGAAAAAACTCCTAATTTCAGAGCTTTCACTAATGCTAGAAAAAGAATCGGAACCAGCAGGTTATCTAGAATCTTCAACATCTTAAAAGATCAATTAAAAGCCAAAGGCTGCATGAGTGAAGTATTCACTTTCATTGACGCATCTCATTTAATATCTAAAGCAACTCTTTGGAAGGAGCGAGACAAAGCGATTAAAGAAAAGCATGACAAATTAAATAATGAAATCCTTCCCAAATTCGCTCGTGACAAAGAAGCTAATTTTGGTTGCAAAGGTGGCAATAAATTCTGGTATGGTTTTAAAAAACATATCTCAGTTGATATGCGATCAGGAATGATTAATAAAGTTGCCATTACTAAAGCCAGCCTCATTGACTCTAAAGGAATGAAACATGTTATACCAAAGCAAGGAGCGGTTTATGCTGATAAGGGTTACTGTGATAAAAATGCCAAACAAGCAGCAGCTAAAAGAAATCTTCATTTAGCTGCGGTTAAAAAGAATAATATGAAAAATAAGAATAAAGATCTTGATAAATTCTATACTAAGATGAGATCTCCATATGAAAGAGTTTTTAGCAAAACCAATCATCGAGTCCGTCATATAGGAATAGCAAAGAATCAATTTACTGCTTTTATGGAAGCTATTGCTCATAACTTTAAAAGAATGATTGTGTTAAATGAGCTTTATTCGCCACCGCAAATATCAGCAAAAATCACAGAAAATTAACTAAAAAACCGAAATATCTCAAAAAATTAATTAGAAATTTTAGAAAATAATCAGCAAATCAGCAAATTTTTAACAAACTTTTGCAAAATTAGATTTTTATGTCAAAAATAGGTTGGGAAATTGGATTTGGGACAGTCCCAAATTGAGTGAGGAGGAGTTGAAAGAAGTATCAGCTGCTGGTATGAGCTATGGGCCGTGTGGGAATGTCAGTTATAACCACTCAACACATGAGAGAGATGTGCATACGGACTTAAGAGTTGATTTTTAACGGTTTAAAAATAGTGGTTCACAAGCTATGATTTAAGTAAGCTTATGATATGGAATGTAATAATTACAAATTAAAAAATAATATATGGAAATGAAAAATTTAAACTTCCTGAATCGATAGATCAGAAATGCCAGAAATTCATGAAAAAATTGGGATTAGTTTTTGGTTGTTTTGACTTTATCGTAACTCCAGATAATGAATATTACTTTCTTGAAGTTAATGAGCAGGGACAATTTTTGTGGATTGAAGAAGTAAACCCAGATATTAAAATACTTGATGCCTTCGTAAATTTACTTATTAGCAAAGGTAAGTCAATTTCATCAAAAAAATCTTTATCTTAGGTTGATTTCGTAAAGCAAGTCAACAATCTTAGGCCTAAAGTACTTGAACTGCATAAAAATCCAGATTCTATCGATAATAAATTGTAAAAAACCAATGATAATGAATCAGATAATTTCTCAATCAAATTGTTATCCATCAACTAGAACCAGTTCTACACCTTTCTTAAATCTATATTTCGCTCTATTCTTACTCTTTTTTTCAAAAAATCTCTTAAAGAATTTCCGATGTTATAAGAAATTTTTTGAAAAAATTGCTAAAAATATGTTAAAATCTATACCTAAGAAAGATCTGGGGCGAGTTTTTAAACAAATTACGTGGTTTGCATTTGCCATGTTCCCCATGTTGATAATTAGCCTTAATCAAGGCTACGCCAAAGAGAATAATCAACCAATTTTAGATTTATATCGCAGTAAGCAAATCACCGTTGATGATATAAATAAGAAATTTAGCAAAGAAATAAAAGAAGCAAGAGACATTATAAAATCTGCTGGTTGGAGCAAGCCAGCTTTTGTAGAAAGTCCAGCAAGATTAAATGAATCAATGGAAAAGATACTTCGGGGTATTGCAGATATGGGAGATTTCTCTTATTTGTCTTTGGGTTATGTTATTTACCCAGATGGCGAAGTTTATTTTACTATCGACGTAGTTGATAAGCAAGATAAGCAGCGTTTGTCTTATTTTATGCCAGAACCTAAAAAGACAATTAATGATCCCGATCATCTTTTGGCAAAATGGACAGAATATGATGAGGTAGCGCTTAATACATTTACAGAAGGTAATAAATTAAAAGAAAAAGGAGCTAAAGCACATGATAAATGTCCAGTTTATCATTGTGATTTTGGTTTTGATGATCCTGGTTTAAAAAAATATGAACAGCTATTTAATTCTTTGGTACCAAAAAACAAAAAACAACTTATTGAAATACTTAGAAGTGATATGGATGAAAATAAGCGTGCTAATGCCGCTTTTCTTCTATCTCATATTAAAAATGGGCAAGAATTAGTAAAAATTCTTATACCATCAATTTATGATTCAAGTGCTAACGTAAGAAATAATGTTATGCGTGTGTTAGGAGCAACCTTAGAAAAGGTAGTGGTAACTGATTTTCCAATTGATAAAATAATAATCGCTCTAGATTTCCCCCAGGAAACTGATAGAAATAAAGCTCTTTACATCGCTGAATCATTAGCAAGTCAACCTAAATATGCAAAATATATTGCTGAGCATGCTGGTAAGCAGTTATTAGATGAACTTAAAATGCTGCAGCCTAATCTTCATGGAGGTGCATATATGGTATTAAAAAAGATTAGTGGCAAAGAATATGGTGAGCGTGATTATAAGGCTTGGCAGGATTGGCTTGATCAAGCATCTAAGTGATGGTTAAATGAAAGAATCTGATCAGCAAAATATAGTGCCGAAAATTCATGAAAAAATTGGGACTGGTTTTTGGTTGTTTTGATTTTATTGTAACTCCAGATAATGAATATTATTTTCTTGAGATAAATGAACAGGGGCAATTTTTATGGATTGAGGAAGTAAATCCTGATATAAAAATGCTTGATGCTTTTGTAAACTTTTTAATCAACAAGAATAGTCCAGTTGTATCAAAACAATCTTTATCTTGTACCGATTTTGTAACGCAAGTTAATAGTCTTAGGATTCAAGCGCTTGAATTACATAAAAATCCGGACTCTATTAATAATAAAATTTAAAAATTAACAACAATGAAGCAAGTTATTTTTCGATCGAATTTTTATCTGATTCCTAAGTCAATTATATGGTTAATAGTTGCTTTATTTTGCATAATGATGGTTAATAGTAAAAGTATTTACGCCTTAGAGAATACTCAGCCAATCATAGATTTATATCGCAGCAAACAAATAACAATTGATGAGATTAATAAGAAATTTGGCAAAGAAATATCAGAAGCAAACCTTATGCTCAACTCTGCAGGGTGGCACGATTCCTCTCCGGAAAATTCAGAAAAAATACATAATTTGATGAATAAAATAACCGACGGCATTAAAAGTATGGGAAATTTTTCTTATCTAAATATTTCTATCATTATGTATTTGGATGGTAAATCTTATTTTACCATTGATGCGGTTGATAAAGAAGATGCGGCTCGGCTTTCCTATTTTATATCAAAACCAAATGGAACTGTAAATGATCCGAACCATTTAATAGAAAAGTGGATTGAGTATGATAAGGCGGCTCTAAATAGCTATGTTGCAGATAGTAAGCTAAAAGGAGCTAATAAATGTTCTGCTTATCATTGTGTTTGGGGGGTTTTGTTAATCCAAAATTTAAGAAATATGAAAGGTTATTTAATTCTTTAGTGCCAAAAAATCAGGAACAAATTATTGATATATTAAGAAATGACAAGGATGAAAATAAACGCGCTGCCGCCACTCTTCTTCTAGCTCATATTAAAGATGGACAAGAATTAGTAAAAATTCTTATACCATCTATGTATGATTCAAGTTCTGGTGTTCGAAATAATGTAATGCGGGTACTTGGTGCAACGCTTGCAAAAGTTAAAGTAAATGACTTTCCAATAGATAAAGCAATAGCAGCCCTGGATTTTCCGGATGAAACTGATCGCAATAAGGCTTTATATATTCTTTTATCTTTAGCTAATCAACCTAACTATGCTAGATATATCAGAACTCATGCTGCTAAATTACTTATTGATCATCTTAAAATGTTTCAACCTAATCTTCATGGTAATAGCTATGCAGTCCTAACCAGAATTAGTGGCCAAGAATATGGTGAGCGCGATTATAAGGCTTGGCAGGATTGGCTGAGTAAAGCGGTTGATGATGGTGGTAAATATGAAAGAAAACTTTTTAACCCAATCATTAAACATAAAAAGGGCATTATTATGGATTCGCTTCAGGGAAATAAGGATCAGACGAATCACGTTGAATTTACCATCGATAGCCAACAATTAAAATAAATGAAAGAATCCGATCAGCAAAATATATTACCAAGTGAAGAGGTTGAGGGTGTGAAGAAAGAAATTTTTAGAAAAAACGCCCTCAATCAACTTAGTAAATCTGAAGAAATCCAGTGTCGGCTTAAGGTGGTTAGTGTAAATAGTTGGGTTTTGGTTGGCGTGGTTTTGTTTTTGTTATTGGCGTTGCTGATTTGGGGAGTTTTTGGGCGTATTTATCTGAATGTGCAGGCAAATGGGATTATTATTCCTCAGAATGGCCAGGCGATTTTGGTGCCGGCTTTGCAGCAGGGTAATGTGAATGATGTTGTGGTTAAATTAGGGCAAAAGGTCGCTAAGGGGCAAATATTGGCAATAATTGACAATCCTTATTTTGAAGAAAATCTGCAATATTTTACCAATGTCTTAAATGATAATTCTAAATTATTTGATGAGTTTAAGGGTCGCTATGAGCAAAAAGAAAATGAATTATCTAAGCAATTAACCTCTCAAATTACCATCTTTGAGGAAAGAATTAAGGATCATAATGTCAAGGTAAATCATCTTAGTGACTTGTTTAAAAAAAAGCAGGCTTTATATCAAGAAAACTTTATATCGGCAACTGAATTTGAGAAGGCTAGGTCAGAGTTGCTTGCCGCAAAAGAAGAGCTAAGTAAAGCAAAGCTGGATTTAGATGAAGCAAAGTTAAAATATGGTAATAATTTATCTGATTTGCAAGAAAAGATGAATTTGGTTGGTAAAAAGCATCTTGATAGTAAGCATGATTTAGATGTAAAAATTCTTGAACAAAAAAATGGTGCTCAGATTATTAGCCCTGCTGATGGTACAATAATGAGTATCAATATTGCTAAAGGAGATTATTTAACTGAGAAAAAAATATCATTTATTATCGTTAGCAATAGCGCTTCAGAGAGTCTGGAATCATTAGTATTTGTTAGCCATAATAATGGCAAGAAAATTGTTCCCGGTATGAAAGCGAAGGTGCTTCCAGATACAATTTCAGCTTATGATTATGGATATATTTTAGCTCAAATTGAAAGTATTTCTAGCTATCCAGCATCAAAAGAGACTGTTTTTCCTTATCTTGGCAATAGTGAATTGGTTGAAGAATATTTTAAAGGTGGGGCGCCATTTTTGGTTAAGCTAAAATTAATCGAAGATAAAAAAACCTTAAGCAGACTTGCTTGGACTAGCAAGAAAGGAGCGCCACATAAAATAGAAGCTGGCACAACTGTCACAGCTAAGATTATTTATAAAAAATGTTCACCGCTACAATTGCTAGTCAAATGTGCCAATTAAAACGATTAAAAAAATTTATCAAAAATCTAATTGGAAAATTCCGTCCCTTTAATAAGGTTACAACACCAACCATTTTACAATTTGGCGACACTGAATGTGGAGTGGCGGCACTGGCAATATTATTTGCTTATTACCAACATTATGTACCAATTGAAATACTGAGGCAAAAATGTGGTACTTCAAGAGATGGCTCCAAAGCTACTACTTTACTTAGGGTGGCTCGGGATTATGGTTTTGAAGCTGATGCTTTTAGGGTTGAGCTTGATTTTATTAATCATTTAAAAAATCCGGTGATTGCTTTTTGGAATTTTAGCCATTATGTGGTAATTGATGGGCTTGGCAGCAATTGTGTGTTTATAAATGATCCAACCTGTGGCTCATTTAAGGTTAGTTTAGCTGAATTCGATAAGTCTTTTAGCGGTGTAATTATTGATATTGTGCCAACTGATAAAATTATTAAACTTCCAAAAGAACGGGTGGTCAAAAATTTTATTACCAATTGGTTAGAAAATTTTAAAACCGAAATTTCTTTCATTTTACTGTGTCTAGCAATTGGTTTATGTGCCCCCTTATTTAATTCTGCGCTTTCTAACATTTTTATTGACCAAATTGTGGTTCTTAAAAATATTAGCTGGATTCCTTATATTGCAGGGGCTTTGACAATATCAGCATTTCTTTTTGGTTTAATATCAGTAGTACAAAAATGGCATCAATATAAATTTCATACCAAGGCTAGCATTATTAAATCATCGAAAATCATCAATCATATATTAAAACTTCCTTTATTATTTTATTTTTTACGTCAAAAGGCCGAAATTGTTGCTATTATCACCAGAGCGGAATCGGTAATTGCCTTGCTTGCCAAAACTGTTAGCTCTTATTTGGTTGGATCATTTGCAATTATCATCTGCCTGATATTTATGGCCAGAATTGATGTGATGCTGACCTTTTTATCAGTTTTAATTTTAGTAATTTGCTTAATTACAACCTTAATAATTGCCAAAATAAATTTTTTAAACGCAAAGCTGAATGTCAATTTTTCTGCCAAAATTTATGCCTATTTAATTTCGAATCTTAGAAATTTAGAAACTATCAAAATCTGCAGTTTTGAAGAAAAAATCTTTAGAAAATATTACGCACTTCTATGCCAAAAATTAACCACAGAAGATAAAGTAGTCACACTCAACGCCGCTTCAAATTCGATCAATAAATTTTATAATTCCTTAGCAATTCTAACTATTTTATGTCTTGGAGCCTGGCGAGTATCTGGTGGGATTATTTCGGTTGGTAATCTTATTGCTTATTATGGTTTACATTTATTTTTTACTACCAATTTAAATAATTTGATTCAATCATTTCGCGATGCTCAAACTGCTTACGCATCTCATATTAGAATTAATGATTATTTGCAATATCAAACTGATCATCGATTTGAGATTTACCCCTCACCCCAACCCTCTGGCCGCATGGGAGAGCAAGAAAAGGTAAGTAAATTTGAAGCGGGGCCGAAAATGATCTCCGGTCAAAATATTGATTTTTATTATGACAAAAACTCCAATCCTACTTTACAAAATATTAGCCTTGAGATTCGCCAAGGTGAGCATATAGCCTTAGTTGGTACAACCGGCAGTGGAAAATCAACTTTAGCAAAATTACTAGCAGGACTTTATTTACCAAATTCAGGAAATATCAAATTACTTAGCCAGGATTTATCAGATTTATCGGTGGAATTAATTGCCAAATACATAGCTTATGTCAATCAAGAAATATCTCTTTTTTGTGGCACAATTTATGACAATCTTAATTTATGCAATCATAATCCAGCACTAGAAAATATTTATGACGCAATAAATGATACTTGTTTGACCGATCTAATTGCCAGTAGAAACTTATATGGCGCGGTAGAAGAAAATGGTAATAATTTTAGCGGTGGCGAAAGGCAAAGAATAGATATCGCTAGAGCGTTAATTCAAGATACCCCAATTTTGGTTCTTGATGAGGCAACATCTGCTCTTGATGTTATAACTGAGCAAAAATTAATCAATAATCTAAGAAGAAAAAATAAAACCATCATTTTTGTAGCGCATCGCCTATCTACCGTCAAGCATTGCAACCAGATATTAGTTATCAATCAAGGGACGATTATCGAAAGAGGGGATCACCAAACCTTAATGCAAAAAAAAGGACATTACTACAATCTTACCAATAGTGAAAATATTACCAATACATGACAATTGAGAGTAAATTTCTTCACAGATTATCTGATCAAATTAATAAGGATAAAACAAAGGATAATAATCTGGTAATTTGTCTTAAAAAAGCTGTTAAATATTTTAATATTTCACCAAAAATAAAGCACAAACAAGACATCAAAATTACTATTTTGGATCTTGAAATTTGTCAAGAATCATTTGACTTAATTATAGAGCCAATAATTGACTTTAACATTGATCTTATCATCAAATTTCCAACTCCATTATTAATTGAGTTTAAAAATGACAATCAACAACAAGTCTTTGGTATCGTTATTCCAAAAATATGGGGCAAAAATTCAATTTATAACCCTTCAACCAATATTAGTCAGGTAATTTCAAAAGATTATAATCCGGACAAAATAATCAGGATCTGGCAATTAAGTCCGCTTAATTTCAAGATGGCTACCAATTATTCTGATTTGGTTAAAAATATTTTGAAATTTTTTAAAAAAGATGTTTTTAGTGCTATTGCATTAGGACTTCTAGTATCGATTGGAACGATATTTACTTCACTAATTTCTGGCTATATTTTTGGAAATCTTGGCGATGGCCTAAACAGTAATTATTTAACAATATTTATTGCCGCAGTTTTTACGATTTTATTTTCATCGCTTATAACATTTGTAAGTGATATTAACATTAAAACTCTTCATATTAAGGCTCTACTCTATATTTTACCAAATATCTGGAATCACATTTTGAATTTACCAATTAAAATTTCCAAAAAATTTATCTCTGGTGATACAGCGCAGAGATTACTTGATTACGAAACCACGATCTCATCATTAATTTCTTTAAATCTTGTCATTTTATTTGATCTTTGCGCAATAATTCTTTTGCTGCTTTATATGGCGTGGTGCGAACCTCTAATTACAGCGCTTTATACCATAATTATTTTGATCTTTCTTGGTCTAAAAATTTATTTTATCCCCCAAAACCTAAGACAAATCAAATTTCAAATCAGCAAACAAGGAAAATTATCCTCATTTTTAAATGAAGCGTTGCTTGGGATTGCTAAAATTCGTTCAGCTAACGCTGAAGATAAAATCTATCAAAAATGGCTAATTGAACTTTTGGGTTTAAAAGATAGCCTTGAAAAATCTACCAAAATTGAGATTTTTTTTACCATTCTTGACGCGCTGATGGTGCTGATTTTATTGCTTAGCCTATATGGTATTTTATATTTTTCTTTAAATGATATTCAGCCAGTTAAATTATTATCATTTTTAATTGCTGGTGGACAATTTTGCTTGCTGATTGACAAATTATTCTTGCAGTTAGTTTCCTTGGTCCATTTGTTGCCGGGGCTAAAAAGAATTAGACCAATTATGAAGGAAAAAATTGAACAAAATAATAATAAACAAGAGGTTTCTTCGCTCAAAGGAGAAATAACATTATCTAATCTTTGCTTTCAAATGAATGATTCGAAGCCAATTATTGATGACCTCAGCATGACCATCAAAGCTGGACAATTTGTTGCAATAATTGGTCCAACTGGTGCTGGAAAATCAACATTAATTAAATTACTTCTAGGGCTTGAAAATGTAAGTTCTGGTACAATTATGATTGATAAGAAAAATATTAATGATCTGAATTTAAAGCAGTTACGTAAACAATATGGTATAGTTCTTCAAACTACTAATTTACTGGCTGGAACCATATTTTCTAACATTGCTGTTAATAATTTTATTTCTGTTGATGAGGCTTGGAGATTAGCAAAATTAGTTGGTCTTGATGATGAGGTTAAGGCAATGCCAATGAAACTTTTCACTCATTTATCAGATAATTCCAGTGAATCTATTTCGGGTGGACAAAAACAAAAAATATTGATTGCCCGCGCTCTAGCAAATAAGCCAAAAATATTATTCTTAGATGAAGCAACTTCTGCACTTGATAATCATAGCCAAAAAATCATTCATGATAATTTAAAGCACTTAAACATAACCAGAATTGTAATTGCTCACCGCTATAGTACGATAATTGATGCTGACATAATTTATGTAATGGAAGATGGTAAATTTGTTGATTATGGAAGCTTTGATGATTTAGTTAGGAGAAAAAAAGTAGTTTATTTTTGACAGTTTTATAACTTTTTAAGAAATCTAGCCCCTATTGAGATTTCAGTATTATACCAAATCCAATCTTTAAACATACTATACCAAATCTAAATTCTATTGACACCCTAGAACCATCTCCAAACACTTAGTAAAATCTTCAAATTTATCCCTGATTTTTTTTACCATATTCTTCACATGTCCCCATTTTTGTTCAATTGGGTTAAAGTCTGGTGAGTATGGAGGAAGATATAAAAGCTGGCACTGCTTTAATTCAATAAGTTCCTGAGTGAGTTTATTCTTATGAAACGCAGCATTGTCCATAATTATGGTTTGATTAGGCTTTAGCTCTGGAAGCGGTATTTCTTTAAGCCAAAAATTAAACATTTCACTGTTAGTATTTCCCTCAAAATAAAAATGGCGCCATGAGTTTCTTGGTATTATTTGAGTAAGCAGAAATAACCGTAATTCTTTTTAAATATTTTCTTTGTCCTTAAACCCAAAAACCGGTAAAGAATTTACCCTATTAGTAAGCGTACGGTGAACCCGCCCTATTATTTCTAACCTAACACCATAAACTCCT
>CAZUPN010000051.1:0-11459 GCA_964622015.1 uncultured Rhizobiaceae bacterium
GGACTCATGTCATATCATTCTTTAAGGAACGTAAGCGACCCCGCAATCCAGAATAACTATCGAGTGAAACTGACATTTTTAAATTAAAGCTTTAAATTATCAATCAATCTAATTTTGCCAAGATAAACTGCAATAAATATTCTTGAAGCGATTTTTGGGTTAAATTTTTGTATCAATTCTAGATTTTTTTCAGCTCTTATTTCTAAGTAATCAATTTTTCTAAAGCCATTTTTTAAAAATTCTGCCTTTTTTTGTGATAAAAAAATCTCTAAATCAAATTCGATACCTTGTTTAAAATTATTGGTAATCTGATTTTTAATCTCAGTTAGAAATTTATATATTTTTGGCGCCTGCTCAAGGTCTTTAGGGGTTAGTCGGCTGTTTCTTGATGATAATGCTAGCCCGTTTTTTTGCCTTAGAATCTTATGGCCAATAACCTTAACCTCAAAATTTAAATCCTTAGCTAATTTTTTAATGATCAATAGTTGTTGAAAATCCTTTTGTCCAAAAATTGCAATACCAGGTTTAATTAGGTTAAAAAATTTGGCAATAATTAACGACACCCCATCAAAATGACCGGGCCTGGTGGTACCGCATAGGCAATTGACCATGGTAGTTGGGATAATTTTATAGGAAAAATCCGGCGGATAAATTTCGGTTGTTTGAGGCAAAAAAAGATAATTGGCCTTAATTTCTTTAAGCTTTTTAATATCGGATTTAATCTGATTTGGATATTTTAAATAATCATCGAGATTATTAAATTGTGGTTTATTTACAAAAATAGTTACTACCACTATATCTGCCAATTTCTTGGCTTTTTTAACCAAAGCTAAATGACCATCATGAATTGCCCCCATAGTTGCAATTAGGGCAATTTTTTGATTTTTTGATTTTTGTTTTTTAATAACTGATCTGATTTTTGATATTTTTTTGACGATCTGCATTAAATATTATCAATCATTTAATTAGTTTTTTCAGATATTTTCCGGTGACCGAAGCTTTATTTTTAACGATATCTTCGGGGTTACCTTCAGCAACAATATAGCCGCCCTTATCACCGCCAGCTGGTCCAATATCAACGATCCAATCGGCAGTTTTTAAAACATCCAAATTATGCTCAATTACAATGATTGAGTTGCCGGCATCTACTAATTTATGCAAAACTTTAAGTAATTTTTTAGTATCGTCAAAATGCAAGCCAGTGGTTGGTTCGTCTAATATATAAAGCGTATCGCCAGTTGCTTTACGGCTTAATTCTTTGGCTAATTTTATTCTTTGGGCTTCGCCGCCAGAAAGAGTAGTGGCGCTTTGGCCGATTTTAATATAGCCAAGGCCAACATCGCATAAGGCTTTAAATTTATCGTAAATATGCGACATATTGGCAAAAAATTCCATTGCCTCTAAGGCGTTCATTTCTAGCACATCAGAGATTGATTTGCCCTTATATCTGATTTCTAAAGTTTCGCGATTATATCTTTTGCCATGGCAAGTATCGCATTTAAGATAAACATCAGGCAAGAAATGCATTTCGATTTTGATTAAACCATCTCCCTGACAGGTTTCGCATCTACCGCCTTTAACGTTAAAAGAAAAGCGGCCTAATTTATAGCCTCTGGCTTTTGATTCCGGTAATTCGGTATAAAATTCCCGAATCGGAGTAAAAGCGCAAATATAGGTACATGGATTTGATCTGGGGGTGCGTCCAATTGGTGATTGGTCAATTTCGATAATTTTATCAATAAAATGAAAGCCCTCAATAGAATCATAGGCTCCGGGAGTAACCTTGCTTTTATTGACAATTTTATCTAAAGCTTTGTACAAAGTATGAATGATCAAGCTTGATTTACCACCGCCAGAAATTCCTGAAATCGCGCAAAATAATTTGAGTGGTATGGTTAGATTAACATTTTTTAAATTGTTGGTGCGCGCTCCTTTAAGAGTAATGACTTTTTTAGGATCGGCAATGCGACGTCGTTTAGGAATCTCAATTTGTTTTTTACCGGATAAATAATCGCCGGTGATACTGTTAGGATTATCGATTACTTCCTGAGGCAAGCCTTCGGCAATTACCATGCCACCAGCAAGCCCGGCGCCAGGGCCGATATCAATTAAATAATCAGCTTCACGCATCATTTCTTCATCATGCTCAACTACAATCACTGAATTTCCAAGGTCGCGGAGATTTTTTAAGGTCGAAATTAATTTATCATTATCGGATTGATGCAGGCCAATTGATGGTTCATCAAGCACATAAAGTACGCCAGAAAGTCCGGAGCCGATTTGAGAAGCGAGTCTGATTCTTTGAGCTTCGCCACCGGATAAGGTTCCGGCTTCGCGGCTTAGAGTTAAATATTCAAGGCCGACATTTTTTAAAAACCCTAATCTTTTGTTAATTTCTTTTAAGACCCGATTAGCAATTTGGCGATGGGTCGGGCTCAATTTTTGCTCTAAAGCAAGGAACCATTGCTCGGATTTTTCAATCGACATCAGGCAAATTTGACCAATAGTATGATCAGCTATTTTAATTGCCAAAGCATGCTCATTTAATCTAAATCCTGAACAGCTTTTACATTTTGCAAGACTTTGATATTTGACCAAATCTTCTCTAGTTGATTGATTTTCACTATCATTATATTTTTTTTGCAAATTATTAATGATACCTTCAAACTGCTTTTTAACTCTAAAAGTTCTGAGCCCTTCTTCATATTTAATTTCAATTTCTTCACCACCGCTGCCATAAAAAATTATTTTTTTAGCTTCATCGCTTAGATGTTTGAAAGCAACATCGAGGTTAAAATTATATTTTTGTGATAAGGCGACTAAAATTTGCTGATAAAATTTAGCTTGCGAGCCTTGCCAGACTGAAATTGCGCCTTGTCTTAGTGATAAATTTTCATCTTCAACTAATAAATTTTCATTGAAATAAAATTCAGTTCCAAGTCCGTCACAATTTTTGCAGGCGCCATATGGGCTGTTGAAAGAAAATAATCTTGGTTCAATTTCGGGAATTGTAAAGCCAGAAACCGGACAAGAAAATTTTTCAGATAAGATAATGATATCGCCATTTTTGTAGCCACCAGTTTCATTATTAATGGTTGAATTTTCTGAATCATTTTTAGTTTTTTTTCTACTAGCCTTATTTAATTGCTTTGGTTGTTGCTGTAAATCGAATTTAGGATCGCTTGACTGTGATTTAAAATCAGCTGGCAATTCAACAATTTCAACAAATAACAGCCCATCAGAAATTTTTAATGCAGTTTCAACCGAATCTGCCAGACGGTTACCAAGATCATCACTAATCACCAGCCGGTCGATAATTACCTCAATATCATGTTTTTTATTTTTATCTAATTTTGGCAATTCTTCGTTAAGATCACAAACCTTACCATCAATTTTTACCCTTTGAAAGCCCTGTTTTCTAACCGCAATCAGCTCCTTGCGATATTCACCTTTCATGCTTCTAACAATTGGCGCTAAAAGGTAAATTTTAGTTTTTTTAGGTAAATTGATAATTTTTTCAACCATTTGTGAGGCAGACTGACTCTCAATTGCAAGGCCAGTTGCCGGTGAATAAGGGATGCCGATTCTGGCATATAAAAGTCGTAAATAATCGTAAATTTCAGTAACGGTACCAACAGTTGAGCGTGGATTTCTGGAAGTAGTTTTTTGATCAATGGCAATTGCTGGCGATAGTCCGGTAATTGATTCAACATCAGGCTTATCTTGCATATCCAAAAATTGGCGCGCATAAGAAGACAGGCTTTCAATAAATCTTCTTTGCCCTTCAGCATAAATAGTATCAAATACCAAAGAGGATTTGCCGGAGCCACTTAAACCAGTAACCACCACTAGTTTATTTTTAGGAATTTCAATATTGATATTTTTTAAATTATGCTCTTTAGCACCAACAACTTTAATAAATTTTTCTTCCATTTTTTGAAATATTTTTTGATGAAATCATTTAGGAAATGATAATCTGCAAGAATACTCTTATATACTCTAAGATTCTAGTAATTTCTTTTTTAAGATTTCATTTACAATTTGTGGATTGGCCTGACCTTTGCTTTCTTTCATGGTTTGACCAACAAAAAATCCGAATAATTTTTCTTTTCCCGATCTGTATTCAGCAACAAAAGATTGATTATCAGCTAAAACCTTATCGATGATTTTTTCAATTGCGTCATTATCGCTTACTTGCTTAAAATTATGCTCTAAAATTATCTGGTTGGGCTTTTGAGAGGTTTCAATCATTATATCCAAAACATCTTTGGCAATTTTGCCAGAAATTGTGCCGTCTTTTAGCAAATCAAGCAATTCAATCAAATCATTAGCACTGGTTTTAAGTTTGTCGAATTTAATTCCTGATTTATTCATCCTGCCAAATAACTCAACAGTTAGCCAATTACTGGCAAGTTTTGGATCATGAATAGCAACTAATTTTTCAAAATAATCAGAAATTTCAGTTTCTGAAGTCAAGACCCCGGCATCATATTCACTCAGTGAATAATCTTTGATATAGCGAGCTTTTTTAGCATCGGGCAGCTCCGGTAATTCTTTTTTAATTTGTTCAATAAATTCTGCAGTTAAAATTAGTGGTGCTAAATCAGGATCGGGAAAATAACGATAATCCATCGCATCTTCTTTGCTTCTCATCGTTCTGGTTTCGCCATTAATTGCATCAAAAAGACGGGTTTCTTGACTTACTTGATTGCCATTATCTAAAATATCAACCTGTCTTTGTGCTTCAAACTCAATGGCGCGGGAGATATTTTTAATTGAATTAAGATTTTTGATTTCGCATCTGGTGCCAAGCTTGTCACTACCGACTTTTCGTACTGAAACATTGGCATCACAGCGTAAATTGCCTTTTTCCATATCGCCATCTGAGCTACCAATGCTTCTGAGGATCGCGCGGATCCTTTTTACATATTCGCAAGCTTCAAAAGGAGAATTAATATTGGGATCAGAAACAATTTCCATCAATGCCACCCCTGAGCGATTTAGGTCAATTAAACTTAAACTTGGATCTTGATCATGAATTGATTTGCCAGCATCCTGCTCGATATGAATGCGGTTGATAGTAATAGTTTTTTTAGCATTATCTTCATTGGTAATCTCAACCAAGCCATTACTTACAATTGGATAGGAAAATTGTGAAATCTGATAGCCCTGTGGCAAATCCGGATAAAAATAATTTTTACGATCAAAAGCTGAAAATAAATTGATTTTGCCATTAATTGCAAGACCAGTTTTAATTGTCTGTTTAACGCAAAATTGATTAAGTACCGGCAACATTCCAGGCATCGCGGCATCAACAAAAGAAACCTGACTATTTTGCGGCGAGCCAAATGCGGTGGGGCTGCGAGAAAATAATTTTGACTCTGAGGCAATTTGCGCATGAATCTCACATCCAACAACGATTTCATAATCGCAATTTTTACCAGATATTATGTAGGCCATATTTAATTAAAATTCTTATAGTGAGATAATTATGTTATAAAAGTGAAACTAATGGTTGAGATTGGTGCAAGGAACCTGATCTTAAATGGTCTAAATTCTTTTGTCTATAGCAAAATGTTTAGCGGATATGACGTAAATCAAAAATATTTTGCTATAGGCAGTATGGATTTTGGTATCACTCAATTTTTTTAATTTGTTTTAAGGAGATTGCTTTTGATGAAAATATATCTATATTTCCTACAAGTGAGAAGTCGAATCCAAGCAATAACCCATTTTTTAAAAATAATATGACGGTAATGATTATTGACACTCTACAATTTTCCAAAAGAATGCAAAATGCCGGTCTAAATCAAAAGATCGCAGAAGAATTAGCTGAGGCAATTAAGGATTCTGCCAGTATTTCTACCGATAATTTGGCAACCAAACAGGATTTGCGGGCGGTAAAAAATGATGTTGAAATAATTAACAAAGATATTAAAGCAGTTGAAACTAATCTTAGACAAGAAATTCAAATGATCAGACAAGAAATCAAGATGTCTGAACAAAGAATGACCATTAAAATTGGTACTATGATTACCATAGCAGTTGCTGTCATTGCCTGGCTTAACAGTGTAATTCACTAAATTTAACGTCGCAGGAATAAAAAAGGGGTTAGGGTTAATACAATTCGCTTAATCCCTGTCAAACTCTGCTGCATAGCATTAAATTAATCGCTTAATTCAAACATGTATAATCTTTTACAAAGCAGCAATTTTGGTTCTGAATATATAAGTATTTTGATGCTGGTTGCTTGTGCTTTTTTAATATTGCTGGCGCTAAAAACCATTGGGCTTATTGGTTTACATTTATTTAATGCGGTGGCCATTATTGCCTCTAATATTCAGGTGTTGCAAGTAGCAAATTTTGGCTTGGTTAAAGAACCGATGGCGCTTGGAACCGTTACTTTTGCGATGATTGCTTTGGTTAGCGATATTATTACTGAGCATTATGGTAAAAATGAGGCTAAGAAGACGATTTTGATTTGTTTTTTTGCACAAATTGCTTTTGCAATTATGATGCTGATCTCTTCATTATATAAACCGGCTATAGGTTTTGAAAATATATCATCGGCAATTGATTTATTATTTATTCCATCCTGGCGGATTTTAACTGCTAGTATTATTGCTTATGCGGTTGGGCAATATTTTGATATTAGTGTTTTTGGTTGGCTAAAGTCCAAAACCAAAAATAATTTTTTATGGCTTCGAACCTCAGTTTCAACGATTTTTTCCGGCTTTATTGATAATTTTATTTTTAGCTATATTGCCTGGATTTTGTTGAGCTCAAACCCGGTTGATTTAAAATCGTTATTTACAGTTTATATTATTGCTGCTTATATAGGGCGGGTAATGGTTAATATTTCCTCAGTGCCTATAATCTATTTAAGTTATTTTTTTAAAAAAGCGGCGTAAAAAATGTATCAGAATTTTTCTTTTAAATATGAAAATGCCAAGGATGGCGGCAGGCTTGGCTGGCTTAACACTCCTCATGGTTTAGTTGAAACTCCGGCCTTTATATTTTGTGGTACTAAGGCAGCGGTTAAAGCAGTGAGTCCAAAGCAATTAGAGGATGAAGAAACTCAAATTATTCTTGCCAACACCTATCATTTAATGCTGCAACCTGGCGCTGATATTGTAGCTAAACTTGGTGGATTACATAAAATGATGGGCTGGAATCGCCCCATTTTAACTGATTCTGGTGGATTTCAAATCTTTAGTCTTGGTCATGGATCGGTAGCTGATGAAATTAAAGGCAAAAGACAATCATCAAGAGCTACCAGCCTTAAAAAAATCACCGAAGAGGGGGCAATGTTTCATTCCTATCTTGATGGTAGCAAACATTTTCTAACTCCGGAATTGGCAATTGAAATCCAGCATAAATTAGGCCCCGATTTTGCGGTAGCACTTGATGAATGCACGCCATTTCATGCCGATAAAAAATACACTGAGAATTCAATGCATATGAGTCATCGCTGGGAAAAGCGTAGCTTGAACCGCTTTGTCGAACTTGATAATGGTACTCAAGCATTATATGGGATCGTACAAGGCGGCGTTCATGAAGATCTGCGAAAAATCTCCGCCAATTTTGTCAGTAGCGAACAATTTTTTGCCACCGCAATTGGTGGCTCGCTTGGCAGCTCCAAATCGCAAATGCAGCAAGTAGTTGGTATTGCTGTCGAGAATCTCAACCGCTCTCGCCCAATTCATCTACTTGGAATTGGTGGTGTCAGCGACATATTTTATGGCGCCCTAAACGGCATTGACACTTTTGACTGCGTCCATCCAACCAGACTAGCCCGTCATGGCGGTGCCCTGGTAGCTGCGATCCACAAGACTAATCAAGCCAAAGAACATATCAACCTCCTAAACAACCATTTTAAAACCGACCAAAACCCAATAGAATCAAACTGTCCTTGCTATTGCTGCCAAAATTTTTCCCGCGGCTACCTACATCACTTATTAAAAGCCAAAGAAATGCTAGCCTTTTCATTAATTTCAATCCACAACATATCATTTATGAACCGCTTATGTAAGGCGATTCGCGTTGCAATTAAAAATAATAGTTTGGGGTTAGAGATGAAGAATTGGGTTTGATCATGCTGTATCAGAATTAATCTAATTTTGGGCTATTTTTTTAAATATAAATAAAAGCTTGAATTTAATATTGTTGATGTCAAAACGTTTTGACTTGAGATCTTATGCTACTTCCCACCCAAAATTAACTTTTTTAAGTTTTAGGCCAAAAAGATCAAGCTTGAAAAGATTAATTTTGGGTGGGAAGTGGTATTATATTAATGCAATTAGAGGCAAGGGCTTGAAACAAAAACAGATTTTAATTGTCGATGACGAAGCTATAAATCGTCTTATAGTCAAAAAGGCGGTTGGTGATTTAGCTGCGGTGGCTGATGAAGCAAAAAATGGTCAGGAGGCACTTGAAAAGATTGCTAATAATCAGTATGATCTAATTTTCATGGATATTGAGATGCCAGAGATGAATGGTTATGAGGCGGCTAAAAATATTCGCAATCTCCACCCAAAATTTTTCAGTCCAAAAATAGTTATTAATTATAAAAAAGTACCAATAATTGCTATTACCTCTCTATCTGAAGGCGTTGCTAAACAAAGGGCTTTATTTTTTGGGATGAATGATTTTGTTTCTAAGCCGGTCAATAAAAAAATATTACTTGATTTGCTAGATAAATGGCTAGCAAATAAATAACTAAATTTTTTAAGTATATTGCGTGATGAGAATAATTGCAGGCTCATTTCGTGGGCGAAAATTAGTAGATTGTACTAAATTTAAAGATCTAAGGCCAACTAGTGATAAAAATCGGGAAATGATTTTTAACATTCTCAATTCTGCTAAATTTTTAAAAGAAATTAATTTTAAACTTGAAGGGGCAAAAATACTTGATTTATGCTCAGGTAGTGGCGCTTTTAGTTTTGAGGCCTTATCTCGAGGCGTTGATTCTGCAGTATTGATCGACAATAATCCTGGCCATTTAAAAATCGCAAAAAAAAATGCTGAAAATTTACGATTAATTAATCGGGTAAAATTTCTGCTTGCCGATCTTAAATTAAATCTCAAAATCAATAATGAAAAATTCCGCCTGATTTTTTTTGATCCGCCTTATAATGAGGATTATCAATTGATGATAACAAATTTGCTTAAGGCTGATTTTATAAGCAATAATGCGCTTTTAATAGTTGAATTTAAAACTATTTTAGCTGGTAGAATTAGCGATCAAATATGTTCATGCCAAGGTTTTAAATTGTTGGAAATCAGAAAATGCAGCGCTACCACCAGCTTTGGTTTTTATTATTTTGATTGTATGATATCTTGAATTCTCTTTATTTTTTTGTCATTCCCGCCTTCGTGACTGCAAAAAAAGGTACCAGGTTCTTTTTTAAAAAGTACCAGATATCTTTTTGTGGGAATTTTATTTAAAGTAATACCAAAATCCATATAAAATACTGTATATAGCAAAATATTTTTGAGGAAAAATTAATGCTTTTAAAGCCTTGTCTATATTGATATACGCCGGGCTTTAAAAGCATTAATTTTTACCAAAAAGATGAAGCTATATGTAGTATTTATATGGATTTTGCTATAATATAGCGCTCGAAAAACAATCAAAAATCAGAAACTGAGGTGATGCTAAAAAAATAATTGTTAAAGAGCTAAAGAAGCTATTGAATTTAATAAAGATGATTACTATAATTGGAATTTGTCCTTTAATTTAAGCTATTTCAACAGATTAACAAACAACTAATAACATGAAATCCAGAAATATAATATCAAAAAATATAGTGATGACTTTCGAAAGAGCATTCGAAATGATAACTAATTGTGATTATTTAAAGAGAATAGATAATGGTCCTAATATTGCGTCGGTGCCGATGGGAACTTACTTGGTTAAGAAATTTAAAGAAGAATCAATTGATAAAATATGCCCTACCAGCTTAATTGAATCGGTTGGTGTGATTATGGTGGATAAGGCTAGAAAGGTAGCGGCATTTGGGCATTTTCATCCGATAAATTGTTTATCACCGAAGCTGACAGAAAAATCTTTGCTTAAAATTAAAAAGGACTTTGCTAAGGCCGGCGGTATTGTGGCAAATGCGCAATTAAGAGTAATTGGTGGTCTTGATGATCGGATTAGAAATACTGTTAATGATGGGTGCAAAAAAATATTTGCTAATTGCGAGGTAAAAATTGACGAGGGTTTTTACAGTAAAGCAGGCAGTAATCATTTTGTTCATGCAATCATTACGGCTGAAAAAGTTCATATTGCAAAATTAGAACGTAAAGAAAATGTTGAAATACAGGGTGGTAGCGATATAACATCATACAGTCATAATGTAGTAAAAATATTTCCAGAAAATGAGGAAGATGAATTCTTTAGCCAATGCCAATATATCAAAAGTTCATCTGAACAAACTCGCTTAAGTGCAAAAGCCAGCCTGATGATCAGAAAAACAATAGCCGATCTATTAAAAATTGATGTTGCAAGTAATGGTAGTAATATTTTTTATGACCTTAATGCGCAAACTTACGAAGGATTGATCAAAAAAGATGCCAGCAATAAATTAGCGCTACGTTATTATTACAGAGGATGCAGCTTGGTGCCGGTACAAAATATGATGAAATTTGACAAGGATAGAAAAATAGTGCCGGTTGCTAATGGTCAGAGACGTGGAGCTCCTTGTGCAAGAAAAAATTTCCCTCCAACTGCTAATCGGAAATTTAACAAGAATTTTAATTCTAGACCAAATTCCAATTCAAGACCTAACCCTAATTCTAACTATAATTCTAACTCTAGGCCTAATAATCCTAGGCCAAACAACCCTAGGCCTAATCTTAATTCTTAAATATATCATCTCTTCCTCGCGGATAATGGCTTAATAAACCCATTTCCGCGACAGGGCCTTATTTAAATAAATCACAATTGAGCGCCCAGTTCTTTTCTAAAATTAAAGATGTTTCGGTGAAGTTTTGGCAATATATCGCTCATAACATCCTATCATATGATTTTCGTGTTTTTACTTATCTGCATGAGATTCTTGTGCTTGTGTTAGGACTCCTGGTTCTTTGGCTAACATTCTTCATATCCGCATTCCTTTTTGAGTAGCTTTAATACCATTTCCCATCTTTAAATATATTATTAATACCTCTAAGATTTAGCTTATTATCAATCTAAATTTCTTAATCATGCCCAAAACAATAATATCAGAAAAAACATATATCACCGCCCAAAACGAATTAAAAAAAATAAAAATTGAAGGAACTTTATTTAAAAAGCTTCAGGCGGTTAAGCTAGCATATGAACATGGCATTAAAGAAACTGCAGAATTCCTAAATATCTTTCCTGTCTCAATAAGAAATTGGGCAAAGTTAATAAATCAAAATAAGCTAGATTGGTTAAAGATAGGAACTAAACATCAGGATGGAATTAAGCT
>CAZUPN010000052.1:0-11314 GCA_964622015.1 uncultured Rhizobiaceae bacterium
CTATAAGCAAAATATTTTTGAGAAGAAAATTTAATAAAAAAAGTCAATCTATCGGGATATATATTGGATTTTTTTATTAAATTTATTCCAAAAAGATCAAGCTTATATAACTATCCAAAGATGAGACTTGGACAGGAAAGATATTTAGGAACTCCGCAGTTTCTTTAATACCATGTTCATATTCTGGTTTAACCGCTTGAAGCTTTTTAAACAAAGTTCCTTCAATAATAATATATTTAGAGATCGGAAATAGTATAATAGCTAATGCTCAAATACCCCCTCCCTCCTTCTTTGGAAAGGAGGAAGGTCAGGGCCAACATTTTTAATTCGATAAAATATCCTCAAGCACTATAGTTTGATCGCGTTGGGGGCCGGTTGAGATGATGGTTGCCTTTACATTGCAGAGGCCTTCAATTTTTTTGATGTAATTTTGGGCTTTGATTGGTAATTCCTTAATTGATTTGGTGCCAATGGTTGATTCTTGCCAGCCTTCGATTTCTTCATAAATTGGTTTAATTTTTGGCCATAGGCTGATGTCGGAAGGCAAATAATCATAATCTTGGCCGTCAATTTTATAGCCAACACAGATTTTTATTTTATCTAATTTATCAAGTACATCTAATTTGGTGAGGGCGATTTCTTTTACTGAGGAGAGGTCAATTGCTTGCTTTACTAAGACGGCATCAAACCAGCCGCATCTGCGGTTTCTGCCAGTTACAGTGCCGAATTCATGGCCTTCGATTCTGAGGAAGTCACCGGTTTCATCGGTTAGTTCGGTTGGGAAAGGACCAGAGCCGACTCTGGTAATATAGGCTTTTAAAATGCCAATTGTTTTATCGAGATCTTTAATACCAACACAAGAACCCAAGGCAACTTGTCCAGATAAAATATTTGAAGAGGTAACAAAAGGATAAGTGCCAAAATTAACATCAAGCAACGCCCCTTGAGCGCCTTCAAACATAATATTTTTAAGGCCTTTTAGAATTTTAGTGATTTCAGAAGATGGCTTGGTATAAGAAAGTAATTTTTCTCTGATTGGATTAATTTCAGCAATAATTTGAGCAACTGACAAATCTTCAACTCCAAGCGATCTGCGTAATAAATTATGATAAAATAATAGATTTTCTAATCTTTCTTTTAAATTATTTTCATCTTTTAAATCACAAATTCTAATCGCCCTTCTGCCAACCTTATCCTCATATGCTGGGCCAATACCGCGGCCGGTGGTACCGATCTTTTTTTCTTGTTTTTGCGCCTCAAGCAATTGATCTAATTGATTGTGAAAAGAAAAAATTAAACAGGCATTATCAGCAATTACTAATTTTGAAGGATTAATTTCAATGCCGGCAGCTTTTAACTTATCAATTTCATTAAATAAAGCAACCGGATCAACCACTACGCCACTACCAATTACTGAGAATTTATTGCTAACAATACCAGATGGTAAAAGATTAAGCTTATAAACTTTTTCATCAATTTTTATAGTATGACCAGCATTATGCCCCCCTTGAAATCTAATTACCGCATCAAATTTAGAGGCTAAAAAATCAACTATCTTGCCTTTACCTTCATCGCCCCATTGCAAACCAATTATCGCTACATTTGTCATTTTATTTATTTAAAAACTACTATTTTTTGTTATTTAAGGAAGATGGTTTAATGGCAAATATTTTACCACAATATGGACAACTAATTGAATCATTTTTGTCCATATTTAAATAAACCAAAGGATGCTTAGATTTATCATCGCCACCATCGCAGCTTATTTTTTTAGAATTAACTTGAGTTATCTTAGAATCATTCATATAAATTGCTTTTATCAAAATTATTGCTTAAAAAACAGCGAGGCAACTCTAATTATTTATACTTTTGAATGCAAGTAAGAAAACTAAACAAATTAATTGTAAATATCGTCTTTATTTTATCATATTTTTTATCCCTACCAAATGCTTACGGCTTAATGAGCAGCTGGCAGCAGGATAAAAGCGGCAATAGTAAAGTAAGAATTGTTGCTAGTTTTTTTAGCGATCAAAATTCCAGGCAAAAATTAATCATCGGATTAAATTTTGAGATCAAAAAGGGCTGGAAAATATATGGTAATGACGATAATTCAAGCATAGGGCTGCCACCAGCAATTGATTTTAGCAATTCAAGCAATTATCTAAATAATAAAATAATTTGGCCACAAGCAATTTTAGCAGAGGAAAAAATTGCTGATGAAACCGTGAAATATTCATATTATCACGATGAGGTAATCATTCCAATTGAGATTGATTTAAAAGATTATAGTCAGCCAGCCAATTTAAAAATGAAAATTGATTATGGTCTTTGCAATGATATTTGTATTCCAGCTAATGCAGAATTTGACATTAATTTAGAAATTTTAGAAAATGACCAAAAGGCCTTATCTTTAATTCAAAAATACTACCAAACCCAAATTACCAATCAAGTAGCACCAATATCAAAAACCTCTTATGCTGCCTTATTTGCCGCACTGATTGCCGCTTTTATCGGCGGTATGATTTTAAATATCATGCCCTGTGTATTACCGGTTTTATCAATTAAATTAATATCGGTTATAAATCATAGCCACGCTACAATTAAAAGAATCCGTCTGGCATTTTTATCTACAATAGTTGGAATAATTTTTTGCTTTCTGATTTTTGCCACCATCACCAGTATTGCTAAATTGGCCGGTGATAATTTAGGCTGGGGTTTGCAATTTCAGAATCGTTATTTTTTAATGTTTCTGATTTTAATTTTAGCTTTTTTTAGCGCTAATTTACTTGGTTTGTTTGAGATCAGATTTAGCCAAATTATGGCAACAATTTTAAATAAAAAAATTTCTAACCATTTAAAAAATGAGCAAGCTGAGAGCCATAATAAAAATATTTTTATCGGCAATTTTTTATCAGGAATCTTGGCGGTTTTACTTGCCACCCCCTGCTCGGCACCATTTTTAGGTTCAGCAATTTCTTTTGCCTTAGCTCAAGATATTGCAATAATTTTTTTAATTTTTACTATCATCGCAATTGGGGTTGCCACTCCTTACATTTTATTATTAATTGCCCCAAGAGCTCTTTATTTGCTGCCAAAACCAGGAAAATGGATGGTTAAAATCAAAAAATTAATGGCCTTATTTTTAATATTAACCATATTTTGGCTGGTTTATGTTTTAACCACCAACCCGGCCTTAACTACCAATCAAACTAGTAACCGGGCCATAAGAGAAGATATTTGGATAAAATTTGACCAAAATCAAATACCAATATTAGTTGCTCAAGGTAAAACAGTAGTAGTTGACGTAACTGCCAGCTGGTGTTTGACCTGTAAATTAAATAAAGCCTTGGTATTAAATGATAAAAAAGTTCTAGCAAAATTAAATAACCCCAATATTGTTGCCATGCGAGCTGATATTACCAAACCGGATAAAAAAGTTATGGATTTTCTTCGTGCCAATGATCGTTTTGCAATTCCTTTTAATGCAGTTTATGGGCCAAAAATACCGGGTGGTAAAATCACTAGCGAATTATTAAAAAAAGAAGGGTTACTCCAATTAATTAATCAAGCTTCAAATATCAATGACTAATATCACCAAACTGACTTTAAAGCAAACTATTGCCGGTCTAAAAGTAAAAGAATTTAGCGCGCTGGAATTAACATCAGCCTATATCAAAAATATCGAAGCTAATCGTCATTTAAATGCCTATGTCACCGATAATTTTGATATTGCGGTTGAAAATGCTAAAAAGGCCGATCAAAATATTGCTAAAGATCCAGATAATATCGGCGATCTTGAAGGGATTCCACTAGCAATTAAAGATATATTTTGTACTAAAAATTTACGTACCACTGCTGGCTCCCGGATGCTTGATAATTTTATACCACCTTACGAATCAACGGTAACTAAAAAATTATTAGATGCCGGGGCAATATTTTTGGGTAAAACCAATATGGATGAATTTGCAATGGGATCAGGTAATCTTACCAGCTATTACGGCCCGGTAATCAATCCTTACAAGAAAAAAGACTCTGATGATGATTTGGTACCCGGAGGATCATCTGGGGGATCAGCGGCAGCACTTGCTGCTGATCTTTGTGTAGCTGCAACCGGTAGCGATACTGGCGGCTCAATCAGGCAGCCAGCATCTTTTACCAATATTGTCGGGGTTAAGCCAACTTATGGCAGATGTTCACGCTATGGCATGGTTGCTTTTGCCAGCTCACTTGATCAAGCCGGAATTTTTACTAAAGATGTTCACGATGCAGCTTTTTTACAAAAAATTATCTCTGGCTATGACAATAAAGATTCAACCTCTTATGATATTAAGGTGCCGGATTTTAGCGCCCTATTAAGCTCTGATATCAGGGGCAAAAAAATTGGCATTCCAAAAGAATATCGCCTCAATCACATTCCTGAAAAAATCGGACAATTATGGGATCAGGCAATTGCTCTTTTAAAGCAAAGAGGTGCTGAAATTATTGATATTTCTCTACCTCATACTAAATACGCCCCTTCAGTTTATTATATCATTGCGCCTGCTGAATGCTCTTCAAATCTTGCCCGCTATGACGGGGTTCGTTATGGCCTCAGGGTCGATAAGGATGCAGATGGTAAAATATTATCACTTGAAGAAATGTATCAAAAAACCCGCTCCTTAGGATTTGGCGAAGAAGTAAAAAGAAGAATTTTTATTGGCACCTATGTTTTATCCTCCGGCTATTATGATGCTTACTACAAAAAAGCTCAGCAAGTAAGAAGATTAATTTTAGAAGATTTCCTAGCCTCCTTTAAAAAAGTCGACGCTATTCTCACCCCCGTTACCCCAACCGCAGCCTTTAGCATCAAAGATGGCGGCAATATTGACCCGATCAAAATGTATCTAAATGACATCTTCACCATTCCAGCCAGTCTGGCTGGAATGCCTGCAATCTCTATACCGGCCGGCTTTGATGAAAATCAATTACCTCTAGGATTGCAAATAATTGCCAATCATTTTGATGAGCAAACCATGTTTAATGTTGCTTTAGCTCTTGAAGAATTGCTTGAGATTAAAAAATAGGGCACAAACCTCTTGAGATTAATTTAAAATAAATTCAAAATTTCCTTACCAAACAAATCATAGCGCCAGCCCGAAATTGCATTTTCTACATTTTGATCTCCCAAAACTATCTTTTTTAAATTGCCGCTGGTTATAAGAAATTGCTCTGAGATATCTTCTTGTTTTGATATTGTAGAAATTTTTTCTTTGATTCTAGCATAGGCTGCTTTTTGTTTTTCAGTAAGCGGCGGGGTTATTGTAAATTCTCTTGGTTTGGTGTTTTGTTGATAGTTTGATCTTAATAAATCATTAATTTCTTGCTTTAATTTATTATCTAGATTTAAGAAGCTGCAATCTTGATTAGTGACAATTTTTTCTAAGGTTTCGTTTCTGATTAGATGTTGGCGTGGAATATTGATTTTTCTAGCCATATCTTCGCGCCATAAAATAAGCGCTTTTAATTTTTCTTTATATATTTGACTTTTATTAGCGAAAGCAAATTTTCCAAACAAATCTTCATCTCTTACTTCTAATATATTACCTAAATAACCAGCCATTTCTTCTCTAAACCAGCTGGTGCGACCTTTTTCTTCTAACTTGCGGTGTAAAATAAAGTGAATTTCTTCTAAATATTTTACATCTAAAAATGCATAATCTATCTGTTTTTGATTAAGGGGACGTCTTTTCCAATCGCTTAATTGTTGCTTTTTATCAATTACATGATTTAGGGTTTTAGCTACTAGATTTGAGTAGCCGATATTAAAACCAAGACCGGCAAAATTAGCCATAATTTGGGTATCTTCGACCCCATCAGTTATAGTATTAGCAGAATTAGAGATATAATTTAAGATTTGTAAATCTTGAGAGGAAGAATGAATTATTTTAACTAATTTATTATTTGCCAACACTTCCAGGAAATCACTAATATCAATCCCGCTTAAACAATCAATAATATAAAAATTACCTTCAAAAGCGATCTGAATTATTGATAAAATCGGATAATAAGTATCACGCCTTACAAATTCAGTGTCAATTGCCAGTAAATTAATATTTTTTATTTGCGATAAAAATTCCAATAATTCTTTTTGATTGGCGATGTAATATTTATTTTTTGTTGTCATTTACTTAAATTATACAAATTAAGGCGCGAATAAGAAAGCATGTTGGCGGGGCTACTGCTTAGACCGCCCCTTCTTTCCTCGCTGAAGAGAGGGTAGATGAATCATAGCTACTAATGATATCATCTAAATGAATTAAATCAGTAACTGAATTTTTATCAAGATTTTCTTTTGCTAATTTAGCAAATTTGATTGCCGCCACTTGATTACCAATTGATAAATTAAAATCAGCTAGTGATAGATAATATCTGGCCTTATCGCCAATTTGAATATAAGTGGCAGCTAAATCTCTATAAATTAAAGGATTGTCATTTTCTTGATTGGTGGCCGATTTTAAATAATTAATTGCCAATTGCAGCAATTCCTTATCGCCGCTATTTAAAGCAATTATCGCCTCGCTTAATGATATTTTGACCAACAGATTATCTTTTTTAGCAATTAATTTTAAGGCTTGGTGATAATTTAAAATCGCCGCCATTGTTTGTTTTGATTTAAGTAGAATTTGAGCCTTTAGCTCATATAAAAATCCATTACCTCGATTATTTGCTATTACCTTGTCGATATCATCAATTGCCTGATTGATTTTGCCAAGCCGGTAATTAGCAATTGCAAGCGCATAGAATTTTAAATCGCTATCTTCAATATTTTGATATTTTATTACGATTTGATCCGGATTATCAATAAAGGCCTCTAATTTTACCAAAATCCATTGCATCTCCTTGATCAGTAATTGATTAATTTTTTGATCATCATATTTGGTTAATTCAATATGAGATTTAATCAAATCGATTCTTTTGGTAGTGACTGGATGAGATAAATAAAATTCATCTTGATCTTTAAGGCCAATTTCCTCACGCTTGAAAGATTTTAACAAATCAAACAATCCATTTGCCGGATAATGAATTTTATCTAAATAACTAACTGCCAATTTATCAGCCGCCTCTTCCTGGCCCCGGCTATATTTCATATATAATCTTTGGTAAGTTTGACTGCCGCCAAAAATTACCGCACTACCAACATCTCCCTGACCGCTAATCATTGCGCCAATGCCAAGCAAATAGCCAATAATCATTTGTTGATTAATTTCTTGCGCTTGCTCACTGGATCTTGCGATATGACCAGCGGCAATATGCCCGGTTTCATGGGCCAATACTCCAATCAATGCATTTGGGGTATTAAATTTTCTGATTAATCCGGTATTAACAAAAATATTCTGCCCACCACCTACAAAAGAATTAATTTCACTATCATTAACGATGTAAATTCTAATATTATTGACATTGAGCCCTGCAGCTCTAAGGATTGGAGTTTCAATATCACGGAGGAATTTTTCAGTTTCAGCGTCACGAATGAAAGATAAATTGGAGCTAGCAAGGGCAATATTTTCAGCCGCAAAAAGAATAATAAATAAAAATACTATAAAATATTTTTTCACTAAAAACTATAATCTGTTTAAGAAGGCTTTAATATCGCCAGTATTTTGAATTGACGAAGATTTAATATTAGTACAAGTTCTAGCAACCATTGATGATAAAACCTTGCCGGAGCCAATTTCAATAATTTCTTCAATCCCATTATTTTCGATATAAATCATGGTTTCACGCCATCTAACCGAGCCGGTAATTTGCTCAACTAATAATTTTTTTATCTCAAGCGGGTCGCTAACTTCAGAAGCACAAACATTAGCAATCAAGGGTATCATTGGAGATTTTAGAGCCGTATTTTCAAGCGCCTCTTTCATATATTTAGCAGCATCATTCATTAGCTGACTATGAAAAGCGCCGCTTACCGGCAACATGATTGCTTTTCTTACCCCTTTTTGTTTAGCGATTTCAAGAGCTTTTATAATCGCTGATTTTGAGCCGCTAATTACCACCTGACCTACCGAATTATCATTAGCAATTTGGCAAATTGCACCTTGATCATCAGCTACTGCCTCTTTAACAATTTGGCTTATGATGTTAATTTCAGATCCCAAAATTGCCGCCATTGCGCCCTGCTCTTTTAGGCCGCACTCAGCCATTTTTGAGCCACGAATTTGAAGCAGTTTAGCGCTATCTTCAAGAGTAATTGCGCCAGCTGCACAAAGCGCAGAATATTCACCTAAAGAATGCCCAGCAACAAATTTTGCCAAATCAGAGATTTTTTTGCCCGATTCTTGCTCAATAACTCGCATTATCGCCATTGAAACCGCCATTAATGCCGGTTGGGCATTTTCAGTTTTAGTTAATTCTTCATTTGGTCCGTTAAAAATAATTTGGGATAGATTGCCTTTTAAGAAAGGTGATAAAATCTCGTCAACTAAATTAAATACTTCACGGGCAACCGCAAAATTTTCAAATAAATCCTTACCCATCGCAACCATTTGTGAGCCCTGCCCTGGAAATACAAAAGCAGTTTTTTGAGGAATAATTTTAATAGTCATAGTTAATTAGAATATTTCTTCAGTATTTTTAATAAATCATTTTTGATCTCGTTATTGCTTAAACTAAAAGCAATATTAGCCTCGATATAACCTAAAATATTTCCGCAATCAAATCTTGCCTGATCAATCTTTTGATAATAAAAAGGATGATCTTTACCCATATTTTTCATCGCATCAGTTAATTGTATTTCACCACCACTGCCCTTTTTTGCCATTGCCAAATACTCAAAAATCTTGGGATGCAAAATATAGCGCCCGGTCATTGCCAAATTTGAAGGAGCATCGGCAATTTTTGGCTTTTCAACCATATCAATAATTTTTCCCTGGTCTGAATTTTTAATGATACCATATTTGAAAGTCTCTTTATAGTCAACTTCGCCAACCGCAACCACGCTAGCATCAACTTCTTTAGATGAGGCAAATTCAATCATCTTGCTTAAAAAATTATGCTCTTGCCCCTGATTATATAGCATCTCATCGGCCAAAATCACCACAAATTTCTCATTTTCAGCAATAAAATTCCTGGCGCACCATACCGCATGACCAAGCCCAAGAGGCTGCTGCTGGCGCACAAAAGCAATTTGACCAGCCTTTGGTAACCAAGATCTCACCTTTTGCAGCTCGATAGATTTCTCTTTCTTGCTTAAGGCCGACTCCAGCTCGTAAGCATGATCAAAATGATTATTAATTGCCGATTTATTACGCCCGGTAATAAAAATAAATTTTTCAATACCAGCATAAAGAGCCTCCTCATAAGCATATTGAATAATCGGCTTATTGGCAACCGGCAACATCTCCTTGGGCATCGATTTAGTAGCCGGCAAAAATCTGGTACCAAGCCCCCCCACCGGAAACACTGCTGTTTTAATCTTCATAAACCAAAATAAAATTAATTTAATCGTTGCGGAAATGACACTGTCTTAAAATCAAGACCTAATAAAACTGACATTTATGCGTAATAGACTGGTCACTCCTAGATTTATTCAGTTATCTTCAACTTCCGATAAATAGTAGAACGCCCAACATCAAGCTTCTTAGAGACTTCAGACAGATTGCCGCCATAAATATCAACCAATCTTCTTACCACCTCTTCCTCAATTGCATCAAGGCTTTTACACTTGCCCTCATCATCAAATATATCAATAAGCTCAGTATTAATATTAGAACTTTTTTTAATAAAAGCTTTAGCCTTGGTAAGGCTGTTATTTTCTTTGCTCAGCAATTGCGGAAAATGCTCTGATTTTAGATATTCATCATCACATAAAATTACAGCTCTAAAAATCGCATTTTTTAACTGCCTGATATTATCTTCCCAATCATAATTACATAATAAATATAAGGCTTCAGGGCCGATAGATTTAATTTTTTTATTTTCATTTACCGAGAAATTACGACAGAAGCTTTCGGATAATAATCTAATATCTTCCTCGCCTCTTTGCTTAAGACTTGGCACTAACAGGGGATAGGTTGAGATTTTATAACGCAAATCTTCTCTAAATTTTCCTTCTTCAGCTAATTTTGATAGATTTTTACTGGTTGATGAAATCACTCTAACATTGACCTTAACTGCCTGCTTACTTGCAACCGGATTAATTTCACTTTCCTGCATAAAGCGCAAGATTTTTATTTGGATATCGGGACGCAAATTATCAATTCTTTCTAAAAATAAGGTGCCGCCATTAGCTTCGCGGATTTTACCAAGATTTTTTTCTATGGTACCATTTTCTAAAACCCGGTCATAGCCAAACAGAATTTTGTCAGCATTGTGATTTCTAAGTGATTCACATTCAACTACCACAAAAGGTTTACCGGATTTTAAACCAGAGCCATGAATTGCTCTGGCAATTAACTCTTTACCAGAACCATTTGGACCTTGAATTAGAACCGGAATAATTGAATTTACAACTTTTTTTGCCAACTGTATTACATTCATTATCGCTTCACTATGGCCTAAAATATCGGCAAAAGCGACCTGATCCTTTCCCTTGCGTTCTAAGTGAGAAACTTGATATTTAAGGTTTTTCTTTTCTAGGGCATTAATTATTGAAGCAGTAACTCTGGCAAAAATATCCCTTTCACCTTTGATGATATAGTCAATTGCACCAAGATTAATTGCAGTTATTGCTAAAGAAATATCACGATTAGCGGTTAAAACTATGATTTGCAGATCTCCTTTAATTGACCCAATCTGTTTTAACACTTCAAGCCCATCAAGATCGGGCATTGATAAGTCAAGCAACATAACATCCACCTCATGAGAGACGATGTTATTAACAATTTTTTTATTCATAAAAAAATCGACTACATCAATGCCATTATTCATGATCAGATATTCGTGCCCCATGCCGCTCACGAATTTTCCCAACATTTTACACTGCGTCATCTCATCATCAACGATCAATATGTTTCTTTTCGACGTCATAAGTTAATTATTATCTTAAAAAATATTTAGCTAAATTGTTTAAAGGCTTTGTGCGGTACCCCTACTAGGAATTCATCTAAAAAAATCGGATGATAAAAAATACAAACTTCAGTTAATAAGCAAGAACTAAAGTAAATAATAAGGCTATCCAAAACATAAAATCTTCTCAGTTTTGAAATTTAGAGCTATATAATAAACCGAGTTTCTAAACTATCTAACTTAATAGTGATAGTCATATTAAAAATTAATTTTTAAATCCCAAAATGATACAAAATAGATCAATTCCGCCACCAACATATCTCCTGTT
>CAZUPN010000053.1:0-10829 GCA_964622015.1 uncultured Rhizobiaceae bacterium
ATCAGCATCTGGATTGGCAATGACAATAACTCCCCAACCAACAACATCACCGGCGGCCAATTACCAGCAATGTTATTTGCTGAGATTATGAAGAAAATTAATTCGTAAAAAGAACCTGGTACCTTTCAAAATAAATATTGCATTTACCCACATTTACAGATAAATTTAAAACCATATTACTTTTAATTCACAATTTAAATGAATAAATTATGTCTAATGTAGCTAGAATGACAGTTGATGTTCCCCAGGAGTTTAAAAATGAGGTTAAATCTCACGCCTCACTTTTGGGCATAAAACTTAAGGACTATGTAATGCAAGCCTTGGAAGCAAGATTGCGTCTTGATCAAGAGCTGGAAGATAAATATTTTGCAAAATTATCTGATAAAGCCAAAAAGGAAGGTTTTATTGGCGAAGCTAAATCTAAAGCTTTGTTAAATAAAATGAAAAACGCCAATAATGCTTAAAATAAACTTCTCCAGGCAGGCAGAAAAAATAATTGAAAAATTAATCAATAAAGAACCGCCATTGGCACAATTAATTTGCCAAAAAATAGAAGAGCTGAGTCTTAATCCAAAACCAATCAACCATAAAAAACTTATCAACCGCCCTGAATACAGAGTTAGAGTTAGAAATTACCGCATCATTTATGAATATGATAACAAATATTTATATGTGAATGTTATTGATAAAAGAGACAAGGTTTATAATTAGGAGGCAATTATGAGAATTAAAAGATTATTTATAATTATATTTTTGTTGATTAGCTTTGCGGCCAACGCGGTTTATGCTAAGGCGCCGGTTGTTTTGATGACTGATTTTGGCACCAATGATGGTGCGGTTAGTGCAATGAGAGGCGTGATTTTATCGGTTAATCAAAATATCGCGATCACAGATTTAACTCATCATATCGAGCCATTTAATATTTATGAGGCTTCTTACAAATTGTACCAGGCGATGGAATATTATCCTAAGGGCACAATTTTTGTATGTATTGTTGATCCCGGAGTTGGCACTGCTAGAAAATCAATTGTAGCAAAAATGAAAAATGGCTATTTTTATGTCGGGCCGGATAATGGAATATTAACTTATGTTGCAAATAAATACGGCGTAGAAGAAGTACGCGAAATTGATGAGGGTAAAAATAGATTACATAGCAACAATTCTTCCTTTGATACTTTTCATGGCCGAGATATTTATTCTTATACCGCAGCTAGATTAGCATCTGATATTATTAATTTTAACCGGGTTGGCTTGTTAAGTCAGGATTTTGTCAGATTGCCGATACAAATGCCAATAATGGTTGCTGATTGGGTATTTGGCAGCATCATCACTCTAGATGGGGCCTATGGTAATTTATGGACTAATATTAGTTACCATTTAATGCAAGGAGCGCATTTTGCTATTGGTGAACAGCTTTTATTAGAAATTTATCATTCCAAAAAATTAGTATATTCAGGCAAGATATTATTTGGCAAAACTTTTGGCGATGTTAAAATTGGTAAGCCAATTGCATATATTAATAGCGTTGGTAATTTAGCAATTGCTATTAATCAAGGCAATTTTGCTAAAACAAATAATATAAAATCTGGATATCGGGTTAAAATTAAATTATTGCGTAGAAAAGTATAAGCGGCAATCCAGGGAGTTATTAAACGAACTACCGACTATTATGTATCGCCTCAGCAAGCTCTGATGCTAGCTGCTTAAAGGCTTTTAATCCTTGATTTTGTAAAGTCTGTACTAACAAACTACCAATGACGACCCCATCACAAAATTTTGCAACCAAAGCCGCTTGTTTAGTGTTTGAGATTCCAAAGCCGATGGCGATTTTCATTTGCGGTAAATGGGCTTTTAAACTCTTAACTTTATCTTCTAAATCAATTGCAAGTTCATCTTTAGTACCAGTTACCGCCAGTCTTGAGATGTAATAAATGAAGCTTGGCTTTTGTCGCTCATATAATTCAAAGCGTTTTGGCTCAGTAGTTGGCGACGCTAATAATATAATTTCTAATCCGGCCTCAGTTAATTGCTGATAAAATTCCTGACCTTCTTCAACCGGTAAATCAACTATTAATACTCCATTTACCTCTATTTCCTTGGCTTGAGTGATAAATTTTTGATATCCAAATGCTAATATCGGATTTAAATAGCTAAATAATATTATTGGAACATCATGATTTTGTGAGCGAAATTTAGCAACCAGACCAAATATTGAATTTAAATTTGTTCCTTGATTTAAAGCCGCTTCAGCCGCTCTTTGATTTACTGGCCCATCCGCAACCGGGTCAGAAAATGGCACTCCCAATTCTATAATGTCAGCACCAGCTTCCGCTAAGGCAATTAGCGCCTCAAGAGTTTGGTCGCTAGAAGGATGGCCCGCCATAATAAATGGAATAAATAATGGCTTATCGCTTTGAAATTTTTCTTTTATAATCATTTTATAAATTCACTTAAAGTTTCAACATCTTTATCGCCACGGCCTGATAAACCAACTACCATCACATAATTCGGTGATAATTTAGGTGCAATTTTAATTGCGTAAGCAATAGCATGTGCGCTTTCTAAGGCTGGTATAATTCCCTCGAGTTTAGCTAGTAAAAATGCCGCTGCAATCGCTTCTTCATCAGTTGCATAGCAATAGCTGGCACGCTTAATATCATGTAAAAAAGCATGTTCAGGCCCAACTGCCGGATAATCAAGTCCGGCAGAAATGCTATGAGTAGTACTAATTTGTCCGTTTTTATCCTGTAAAAGATAGGTTTTAGTACCCTGCAATACTCCTTTAGATGCTCCAGTAAATCTTGCGGCATGTAATGATGATGCAATTCCCTTGCCACCAGCTTCAACGCCGGTCATCTTAACTTCCTGATCTGCTAAAAATGGATGAAACAAACCAATAGCGTTACTGCCGCCACCAACACAAGCAACCAGCTCATTTGGTAATTTATTAATTTTTTGTAAAATCTGATTTCTAGTTTCAATACCAATAATTCTTTGAAAATCTCTAACTATGGTTGGATATGGATGCGGTCCAAGTGCTGAGCCTAAAACATAATAGCTATCCTTAACATTTTCTACCCAATCCCGCATTGCTTGTGAAGTAGCATCTTTTAAAGTCATCGAGCCAGAAGTAACTGCACGTATTTCAGCCCCAAGAATACGCATTCGACTAACATTTAGATGCTGCCTTGTCATATCAGTTGCACCCATATAAACCACGGATTTTAGCCCAAATAAACTAGCAATTGTTGCAGTTGCTACCCCATGTTGCCCGGCGCCAGTTTCAGCAATTAAGCGTTTTTTACCCATAAATTTGGCAAGTAACCCTTGACCAATGGTGTTATTAATTTTATGAGCACCAGTGTGAGCCAAATCTTCTCTTTTTAAATAAATAGTCGCTCCACCGAGATGATTGCTTAATCTTGAAGCAAGATATAAAGAAGTGGGCCTACCGACATATTCACTTAAATAATATTTTAAATCTGCATTAAAAGCCTGATCATCTTTTAACTTTAAATATGCCGCTTCTAACTCAGCAAGTGGCGCTATCAAGGTCTCGGGGGCATAGCAGCCGCCATATTCGCCAAAATATCCTTTTTTATTTGTCATGTCCTTTTAGCTATTTAAAAAATTTTTTACTAATAAATGATCTTTGATCCCATAAGCTTTTTCAACCCCACTTGCAACATCTAAAGCATAAGGCCTAACAATTTTGATTGCCTGTTTGACATTTTGACAATTTAAGCCACCCGCCAATATTAAAGGATAATCAGCCGCCAATTCAGCCGCCAAATCCCAGTTAGCTTTACGCCCGGTGCCACCCATCAAGCCATCTTTGGCAATTGGGGCATCAAATAAAATATATGGGTAACTTTTAAGTATAGCAGATTCTGGCAATTGCCGTTTTGAATCAATTTGCAAAGTTAAAATTAGCGATTTTTTATCAGTAAGACTCACATCAAAATCCTGATAAATTTGTGCAAAATCAAGACCAATATCGTCAATATTTTGAGCTATAAATTGATAGGATTCGCCAATAAAAATCCCAATTTTTAGCACTGATTTTGGTAATTGCTTTATTATTTGTTTAACATTTTGAGGCGTAATATATCTTTTAGAGCCCAAATAAAAATTAAACCCCAGCGCCCAAGCACCATTATCAGCAGCAAATATAGCATCCTCAATATTGGTAATACCGCAAATTTTACCACGCATAATATTTATAATAACATTTGAGCCAAAGCGCTACCAGGATTTTGACTGCGCATTAAATTAGAGCCAATTAAGAATCCATTAAATCCAAGCTGATAGATTTCTGCTATCTGCGCTTTATTTTCAATTCCGCTTTCAGATATTTTGTAAATATTTTTTGGAATATATTTGATTAAATTCCTGGCCGTATCAAGATTAATTTCTAAGGTTTTGAGATTGCGATTATTAACTCCAATTAGCTTTGGATCAAGCTTTAAAGCAATTTCTAACTCAGCTAAATCATGAACTTCAATCAGCGGAGTTAGGTTAAGAGACAGGCTATAATCATATAATTCTTTAAGATTTGCAGCGCTAAAAAACGCCACAATCAATAATATCGAATTTGCCCCATAATGTAGGGCCTGCTCAATTTGTGATTTGCTTAGGATAAAGTCTTTACATAATATATTGACGCCAGGAAAGGCCTGCCTTACATCCCTTATATAATCAATATTGCCTTTAAAATAATCGGGCTCAGACAATATTGATAATGCTGATGCACCATTAGCTAGATATTGCTTAGCAATTTCTACATGGCTAAGCGTTGATTGATGTATTATTCCATAAGAAGGGCTGGCAAATTTAATTTCGGCAATAATTACCGGCTTAGTTTGATTTAAAAAAATATCACAAAATTCTAATTTATTTGGTAATAAATTTGGCATAGTTGCAATATTAGCAACTCTGACCTGCGTGGTTTTTCGAATTTTTTCTAAAAAATTATTGATCATGATTTATTTAATCGCAGCTTGGTTAATAAAGCTAGAGCTTTGCCTGATAAAATTGCATTTCTTGCAATTTCAACGCCATGATAAAGATCGCTGGCAATGCCAGCAACTACTAGCCCAGCTGCGGCATTTAAAAGCACAATATCTAATTTTGCTCCTAAAATTTCGCCAGCAAAAATTCCGTTGATAATTTTAGCATTTTGATTTGCCAGACCACCAAAAGCTTCATCTAAAGACGACATCGCAAGACCAAAATCTCTGGGAGTAATTTTATATTCTTTAATTGCGCCATTTTTAACCTCAGTAATATAAGTTGCAGCGCTAACACTAATTTCATCTAAGCCATCGGCAGAATGCATTATTAAAGAATGTTTAGAACCATCATTTTTAAATATTATCGCTAATTTAGCCACCAAATCTTTACGATAAACTCCAATTGCCTGCCTTTTAGGATAAGTTGGATTAATCAATGGCCCCAAAATATTAAATATGGTTGGAAAGCCTAAATTTTTACGTAGCGAACCGTAGGTTTTTAATATCGGATTAAATAAAGGCGCCCAAATATAAGCATAGTGATTTTGAGACAAACTATCAGTGATTTTGGCTGCAGAATCATGAAGGTTAATTCCAAGACTCTCAATAACATCAGTACTGCCAGATGCGCTGGTAGCACTTCTGCCACCATGTTTAGCAACATAAGCACCACAACTGGCAACTACGATACTTGCCGCGGTAGAAATATTAAAAGTACCAATGCCATCGCCACCAGTACCAACAATATCAACTACATCATAATCACAAATAATTGGACTGGTTTGTTTTAATAAAAAATCTCTGGCACCAAGCAACTCTTCAACTGATTCTTTCTTTGCAGCAAGCAAAGCAATAATCGCCGATTTTTGCTCAATGTTAATTGTTTCAAATTGCACAAATAAATCATAAGCCTCCTGTCTTGAGAGATTTTGGCCAACAATTAATTTATCGATATATTTCTTCATGCTTTTATTTTTTTAATTGACTATCGGTCAAAATTTATTATTTTAAATTTATAAATTCGTACAAAAATCAATAATCTTCAAGTGTTAAATAAAAAATGACCGATCTTTTTACCAACCGACCCTTTTGCTTGATTAAAAGAAACAGTGACAGTCAGATTCTTTATTTATCAGGAAAAATCAATTTTTACGATTATCTTAATCAAATCCCAAGAAAAAAAGGCCAGGCTGAATCAGGAAAAGAAACCTTTGATAATCTAGCCATTTTACCTTTTCGCCAAATTGAAGAACGCGGCTTTGTAGCCCGCCATCATGATGAAAAAATTATTTGCCTTGAGGTTGCAACCCAACAATATCTGCAATTAGAGCAATTTTTATCAACCGTTGAAGATCAAACAATCACACTTAAAGATGATGGTAATTTTTTTCCAAGTGACCTCGCTTACGCCGCTAAAATACAGCGAATTATCGATCAGGAAATTCGATATGGCGAAGGATGTAATTTTGTAGTTCCAAGACGCTTTCGCGCCAAAATTAACAATTTTAATTTGCAGCAAGCATTAGCAACTTTTAAACATTTATTGCTAAATGAATATGGGGTATATTGGAGTTTTTTATTTTATACCGGCAAGCAATATTTTATCGGCGCTACTCCCGAAAGACATATCAGCTATAATCAGGGTATCGTAAAAATGAATCCAATTAGCGGCACTTTAAGAAAATCAGGCTATGATTTAAATAATATCAAAGCCGGATTACTTGATTTTCTTAAAGACCAAAAAGAGACTTTTGAGCTATTAATGGTTACTGATGAAGAGCTAAAAATGATGGCACAAATATGTTCAAAAGGTGGCCAGGTGGTAGGACCAATGCTTAAGGAAATGTCAAAATTAATTCATAGTGAATATGCTTTAGTTGGCACAAGTGACCAGGATATAATTGATATTTTGCGAAGCAGTATGTACGCCGCCACTGTAATTGGCAGCCCAATTGAGAATGCCTGCAAAGTTATTTATCGCCATGATCAGGAAAGCCGCCGCTATTATGGCAGCGCTTTTGCACTGATTGGCCGAGATGAAAAAGGAGCAGACACCCTTGATTCCCCAATCACCATCCGCATGGCCGAAATTGATCTTGATGGCAATTTAGAAATTGCCGCCGGCGCAACTATTGTTTATGATTCAATCCCTAAAGAAGAAACTGCCGAAACCACCGCCAAAGTTTCAGCCCTGCTTACAGCCTTTGGCATCAATCAACAAAATGAGTCCCAATCCTACAAACTCGCAGAAAATCTTTATAATGAAGATGTGATGATTGCCCTTTTAGCAAGAAATGCCAAATTATCACGCTTTTGGATCGAAGATCAAAGCATCGGCAATAATATCGAACAAAAAATGGCCAATAAAAAAATTACCATCATCGATAATCAAGATGATTTTACCAAAATGCTCGCCCATATTATTACTGCCCAAGGTGCTAAAGTAAAAATTGTCAATTATAATCAATATGATTTAGCTAAAGATCAATCAGACCTGGTAGTTATTGGCCCCGGACCAGGTAATCCAAATGACAAAACTCAAGCCAAAATGCTTAAACTTTCGCAAATCTGCCAATCATTAATTAAAATCAAAAAGCCACTTTTTTGCGTATGTTTAGGCCATCAAATTTTATGCAAAGAACTCGGTTTTGAAATAATTCAAAAACCAACCCCACTACAAGGAGCGCAAAAATTAATCGACCTCTGGAACAAAAAAGAATATGTCGGATTTTACAATGCGTTTGTCGCCAAAAATAAAATCAACAATCTCAACCTAGAAATAAAAGCCGACCCAACAACCAACGAAATTCACGCTCTCAGAGGAAAATATTTCACTAGCCTACAATTCCACCCCGAATCAATACTCACCACTAACGGCTTCACAATCATTCAAGATATTTTAAACCATTTATTAGCAACTTAAATAAAGAAGGAACCAGGTGTCTTCCTTGAGACCTCTTCCTAACCTTTGAATCAAGCCAAAAAACATAAAACCCTTGCAATTAAAAACCCAAAACCGATCCTACAACAAACAATTATTAACCAAAAACACAAATAACCAAAATGCCCATCAAAAGAATATCTCAAAACTGCAATCAATCCTTCTATTTCATAACCCCAACCATATTAAATTGGTACTATATTGGCTAGTAACAGAAGCATTTTTTCTTCGGTAGTATTATACCAAGTCTCATCTTTGGATAACTATAGCTGCCATTATCGACCCAATCACCACATTTGCAAATGGGCCAAAAAGAATTATAAAGGCAATTTTATTCTGAGTAGTTGCAACTATTATATCGCTAATTTCTTTGATTCTGGTTTCATGGGATTTAGATTTGGGGGTAATGAGGTTTGCATGGCAATAGCTGAAGATGAATCATTGGTCATATATTTTTATTTTGATTAATAGGGCTAATAAAAATCTTGTTTGTTGGTTTTAACGAGCAAGATTGGGTATGGTGAAATATATTTTGACTCTGGTGCCTTTTCCTTTTTGAGATTCAATTTCCATCTTACCATTCATCAGATCAACTAGCTGTTTTACAATTGGCAAGCCAAGACCGTGAGAATCAATTGGGTGATCAAGACCTAATTTATCAATTTTTTGCCCATCACCATTTAGTGCCATTGGGATTTCTTGTTTTGTCATGCCGATGCCGCAATCAGCAATTTCAATGCAGATCTGGTTTTTATTTTCTATTTTTAAATATTTAACAAAAATATTTACCTTACTATCTTCTTTGCTATATTTAACTGCATTGGTAATTAGGTTATTTAGTATTTGTTTTAATCTAAAAATATCACATGGTAGTTTAGGCAAATCATCTTCAATATTAGTTTCAATTATTATATGATGATCAATAATAAAACCTTTATTAAAGATCAGCAGTCTTTTGATTAATTTTTCTAAATCGCAATCTTCAATTCTTCCCAAGGTAAATTTCCCGGTTTTAGCTTGAGCACTGTCAAGCATATCTTCTACATAATTAAACGCTTCGTCTGTATATGGGGCGAGCATATTGGCAATTTCTGCCACCTCTTTAAGATTATCGTCAAGTTTAAAACCCATTGCCGTTTGCTTTTCTTGATAAGAGTTGATATTATCGGCGATGATGTTTGCTAGACCGAAGATGCCATTGATATAGTTGCGGAGATCGTGGGTGATTTGGGGGAGTAGTAGCTGATTTGTATGAGTCATGACGAAATATTATTTTAATTGTTAATAAAATATTTCCTACAAACCTATTGCGAAATAAGATTAAATCAAATTAGTTATAGTAAAGTTATTAAACTAAACATTAATAAAATTAATGTGGTTTTATTATCTTCCCCCGCTTCCATCTTTGTCGTTTCTAGAAAAATATTGATCAGCAGCAGATGTTCTATGCTCTCTAATTACTACCGGATCTTTTTTAAAAACTTCCCACGTTTTTCTACTAATGTAGTAATATTTCTTACCATCCACATTTTCTATTCTCATTCCATATTTGGAACATAACGTAAAAGTAACGGAATTACTCGTAACAGAACTTCCCCAAACTTGCTCTATCTCTGGTCGTCCAAAAGCAGTATTAAATAATTTATCTAAACAGATTGTTCCAATACCTTGTTTTGTACGCAAGATATGTAATGCAATGTCAACTTTTGTAGCTAAGCCAAATTCGCCAGGTTTTTTTAATGGAACTAAAGCTCCTCCTCCCAAAAGCTCTCCGCTATTTTGATCTATAAATTTGTAGTACCCAAGATTGTTTGATGCTTCAGATGTCATGTTTTTGTAGGATTCTCTCAGTTTGTTATTATTTTGTCTATTGCTAAAAAAATTATCTAATGCTATCTGGATAGCGGGTTTACTATGTTTATAGTCCATTAACTCGCGTCTTGCCACGGTAACTCCCTTAGTATCTTTTGCGGCTAATTTTAGCTTTAATTCAAAGTCAGAACAATATTCCTTTAACGTTTCAATTCCAAAGTATTGATCAATCCATGAAGAGGTAAAAATCACGTCGCGATGGGTAATAATTTCTTCAAATATTTTGAAATCCGCTTCACTATCTGGAAAAAGAGTTATCATTTTGATGTCTTTATAATCTATTCCTGATGTTGTTTTTTGAGTGTATGCTACTGAGCGTCCAATAGTATTATATGGGCTATTTTTTGGAATTCTTCCAGAAGCGTAGCCTCTAATATTGACAGTACTTGATAAAATAGAAGCTGGCGCTACTGATATCAATGATTTTATAGTTTGATTAATTGTTGATAATCTTTTGATTATATTGTTACCTTTCATAATAGTATTTTTTAACTTTATTTAAAACTGATAATAAAGCTTTAGAATTGGCTTATAAGCAATATTTTTTTGAATTTTAAAAACATTTTAAAATAAATAATTTGTAATGGCACACTCTTCGCAACTAAAGCAAATATACTACAAAAATAATCGCCTACAACAAATCAGAGGTTTTTGTAATGTAGTAATTTATGGCAGTATAACTGAAGCAGCAAAAGCGATGGGGCTGACTCAGTCAGCTATAACTCTACAGGTACAATCTTTGGAGCGAGATTTAAAAACACAACTCTTTCATCGTAGCAAGAAAGATTATCATAAGAGAATTAAATTAACAAGAGAGGGTCAAATGTTTTATGAATCAGCAGCTCCGGTTGTCAATGCTGCAGATAACCTTTATAATCAGTTTTTTCTAAATAATACCGAATATCATGATAATTTATTAAGAATAGCAGGTCATCATTCAGTATTTTCAATCTTATACCAAAATCCATCTATAATACAACATACTAATTGACAATTTCGCTGCA
>CAZUPN010000054.1:0-10749 GCA_964622015.1 uncultured Rhizobiaceae bacterium
CAGATAGCGGTTTAATTATATTTGTCTATGAAAATTTATATGCGGTAGCCCTGAAATCAGCCCATCTTGGTTAAAAAAATATCTCTTTACTTCATAAAAAAATAACTTATACTTATCACTTCATAACATTTAACCCAAATGATTTATTTATGAAAAAGATTTTATCAAACCTATTAAAATCAACCAAACTAATCACAATTGTGATGGTGGGTATTGCTTGGTTTTTTGGTAATTACAACATTCTTTTTGCTAATAGTAATTTATCTCCAGATATTACTGATCACACCGAGTTCATAACTCCATTATTATCACCAGCAAAGAAAAATAACCCAAATCACCCAAAACTCACTCAAAATCTTAATTCTTCTAATCTCAATAATTCTATTACCAGCAAAGCTGAATCTAACTCATCTTCTTCATACTCCGCTCCAATAATTGCCTCTCGTTTTGAAGCTTCTGGTCAGGTTGTTACTAGGAGCGGTATTGATAACAGCAAATTATTAACTCCTTTATATCAAATTGAAAAAGAAGCAAATGCTACTCATTATAGAGCTCCTAGTTTTGCTAAAATTGATACTGGTTATTCGACATATAATCCTGATGGTCAGGATGGTATTAAGAGCAGTATTGGTAGCGGCAAATTATTAATTCCGCTATATCAAACTAAAGAAGCAGATCGATTGGTTTATACTGACTTAAGGGGTAGCTTTGATGATGTTGGCTCTTCAGGGTATAATGTTGGTATTGGCTTTAGACAATTAATCAATAATGGTAATTTCCTCAATCAACCCGCTTGGATTATAGGCGCTTACGGATTTCGTGATCGTTTATATGGTGATTATGGTAATAAATTTGAGCAAACTACTATTGGGTTTGAGGCTTTATCGAATAAATATGATTTTAGGGTTAATTTATATATTCCTGATCATAAGAAATATCAGCATGTTTATTATTCTAGAACTTACAATGAGTATGGATTTATGGCCCGTCTTGAGCGCACCACCAAGGAAGATTACATTGAAGAAAAAGCATTAAGAGGCGCCGATGCTGAATTTGGCTATAAATTACCAATCAAGGCTAATACCAAACTATTTGCCGGTTATTATTATTTTGATGGTAACCACGAATATAAATCAGTCTATGGTCCCAGAATCAGAGCCGAAATCAAATTTGATCAAGATCATCTTAAATTCCTACCTCAAGCTTTATCAATTACTTTTGGTAGTGAGTATCAATATGATGATGTCAGAGGATCAAGAGCTGCAGCAATCTTAAAACTTACTTATCAATTTGGTAAAAACTATCAAAATTATATTGACTCATCAAGCTACCATAAAGATAACTTAATCAACCGTATGAATGAGTTTGCGGTTCGAGATGAGGTGGTGATTGGTAAGAAAAATAAAATTAGTAGTAGAGATTGGTGTGATGTGAATCGTTCAAGAAGGCCTGGCGAAGCTGTTGATCCCAGAACTTGTCATTGGAGGGATATATGTGAAGATGGAAGCTGGAGGGATAGTCATCCAGAAGATATATATGTTCCAGGTAGCGCGTATTTTACTCCAGGTGGCAGGTGCCCCGAAGATCCTCCACCAGACTTAGACTTTGAAATAGATGAAAGCAATGGAGAATGAGATTTTTAATGATTAACAATTTTAAAGAAACGCCATGAGACATGAAAATTATCAACAAAAAGGCTCATATAAAAAACATCAATTAAGAAAAGCAGGAAGATGGGACATTGAAAATCCTAAACCATTTAGCAAATTTCTAACATCTGAAAATACCAAGTTTCAATTCCAGCCAATCCCAAATCCAAACTACAAAACAACTGCGGCAGTTTTATCGGGCTTATTATTAACAGGAACAGTTGTGGGATTAGTGGCTGCGGTACGTGAAACTAGACCTAATAATCAAAATAACGATAATATAGATCATCCTGTAATACCAGGTTCAACCAGTCATGACGTAGCGCTAAATTCAACCAATATAGCTAGCCCAAGTACTGGCATCACTAATTATAATGGAATTGTAGAGTCACAAAGTTTTAAGATGCCGCCAATTTCGATTAATTCAATAATTTCGCCGATAATATCGGCAGTCTCTGCGCCAAAATCTATGTCGATCACAGCTGAAGAAGAATATAAATTCCAACAATCAATGCTTCAAGCCAAAATTCAAAAACCAATTCAAGATAAGGATAATGATTGTGCAATTCAAGCGCCATATCTTTTTCCTCAAGATGCAACAGAAAGGTCGTGTTTACTTTTTGATCCTGGATTCATTACTTCGTATGTAACCACTGCAATATCAGGTAAGCAAAGGCTTAATATCAATTTTCCATATGGTAAGAATGATACCATTTCTTTTATCAACAATAATATTAAAATACGTAATCCGACTCCAATATTAGTCAGTGGTCAAGTTGGTGTTTTGATCTCACTTGTAAAAGGGAATAAAGTTTTGATTAGATACATAAAATATGATTCTGATTTTGGTCGCACTACTATAACGACTTTACCTAAAATTAATACTATAAACCCTCAATTTAAAGCTGTAGCACTACCATTAACTAATGACTTTGTTATTGTTACCGCCAATCATCTACGCAATAACCAAATAATTTTACAAGAATTTGGTCCTGATTTAATTGAAAAATCATCATTAGATATAAACCTCCCATACAGCCAAGACTGCCAGATTTCTGTGTTCAGTAACCCTGATCGACTTGCTATATCTTGGCACGATAGTAGTGGCAGCCTACAAATACAAGAGATTGTTAGGTGTGAAGATGGAGAATTTCAAACTTCTGGTGAACCACATGCAATAACCGCCAGTCCAAACCCAAGCCCTAGCCCAACCCCCAGCCCAAGCGAACTAGCGACGACATCATCTCGACCATCAAGCCCAGAACCATCCAGTAGTAAATCACCAAATCCAGAACCATCCAATAGCTCACCATCAGTTACCGTTGATATTAGTCCAGCTGTTCTAGTTTCAAATAGCTCAAATCCAAGCCCAGAAACTTCACCGCCCCCTGAATCACCAAGCGAATCAATAACAATAACACCAACATCATCAACCTTACCAACCCCATCATTTGAGCCATCATCAAACACCACCTCACCACAAACACCAACAACAGAATTCACCGACCCTTACCAAGTAGGTTTTGGTCTTGCTTCAGTACCACTTATTTTAGCAATTGGCAGTATTCTACGCCATCGCTATAACAAAAATCATCGCCTTAATTTTGATAAAAGGGGTGAAGAGCATATCGGTACCGATGATCTTGCTAAAATCACCATCCATCATCAAAGAGCTCAAGAATTGGTAGAGATTCTATTATTTGGCACTGAAGAACAAAAAAATGCTATTGATCTTGGGGTTAAAATAAAAATGACCATAGTTATTAACCGAGTTTGGGAAGAGGTGCAAAAGGATTTTAAAAGACTCAAAGAAGATGATAAAATCTTTGACGACATCGATCAAAAAATTGCCACCGCAAAAATCACTGAATTATTTGCCAATGGCGGTGATTTTGCTGCTAGTAAGATTTTTAAATCTGGCTCAGAAGCAATGGAGCTTTTTGCTGCCGTAAAAACAGCAATTATTGCTAAACAAGCGCAACCTCATATTTTAATTAAAGCAATTGCCGGCCTATGTTCCATCGCCTATCTTGGTGGTTGCGCTTTTTCAATTCTTAATGGTGCTCATAAGCTTGGCAGTAAGGCTAAAATGAATGGCATTGCTATAGGGATGATAACAACTGCTGAATTACTGATCATTGCTAATCTATATGCTAATTATAAATTTGCTTATAATAGTTCGGAAATTTTACTAGCTAAAAAAATTGCTTTACTTGCGCAAAAATTATCTTGTAAACAATCTAAATCAAAAATGACCGCAGAAGAGCTACTTAAAGCCGTAAAGCTGGCTACTAGTGAAGAAGATGATTCTAAATCATTAACCACGAGATATTATCTCCAATCTTTATTCAAAGCGGTACTTTGTGCCACACCTTATTTAGTTGGCATAGCTTCGATTGCTGCTGGTCCAATAGCAGCAACCACCTCCACCGTTCAACCCTTTACTGCCGGCAATGAGATGGCGGAAACTTTTAACATCAGCTATGGCCATGAAACCGCATTCATAAACTATAGCCAACCATATTTGATGACCACTGGCCTTGCTTTTGCAGCTGGCGGTTGGCCAACCTTATCTATCTTATATGGTGAAGATTTTTATAAATTGACGATGAAATTATTGTCTGGAGTGGCAATTTTGGCACCAGAAATTGTTGCTAAAGGTAGGAAATTAGGGACTAAAGCAGTAAATAGGTTTAAAGGACGATCTGATTCTGATCAAACCGTAGGCAATACAGCATCAGCAAATAGCAAATATAGTAAGTTGGAAGAAGAAGCTGATAACCACGCCCCAGATACCAAGTCGAGTATATCCCCATTAGTTATAAAACACTTTCTTAAAGCTATTCTTGCAACCGCAGGAATGCTTAAAACCATTAAAACTTATCAAGCCGTTGATCAAAGAATTCATGATATTTCCAACCAACATCATTATTCTGAGCATCTGGTAAATGCATTTGTTACCGCCTCAATGATCACTTCGATACCATTAGTTATTGATTCGATGATCGCAACCGCAAACCGCATTCAGAATTCTTTTGAGACCGGCGTGGGGGAATTTGATTTTGATTCAACAATAATGTGGATGGCAATTGCATTAAATGCCATCGCTAACGCAACTTTATTATTTGGTAAAAATGACGGCTTAATTTATGGTTTAACCAGCTGTATATCTGGCGCTATAGTGTCTTTGGCAATTTGTACTAAATATCTTCCTCAAGGCTTAAGTGAAGATACCAGGCAATATATTGAATCCTTTGCAACAAGAGAAGTTGGGGGGATGATTGATCTGATGAAAGAAGATCTAGAAAAATTATCTTCAAACCGAAGGGCTAATTTAGAAGCGGTGTTGACAAAAACGGAATTTTCTAAGCCAAAAGTTTCAATAAGACCAGATTTTTTAGCAGGTGACCAGTCAGAAACCTCTGATGACCAGTCAGAAACCTCTGAAGCTAAAATTGCTACAATATTTGAAAAAAAAGCTTTTGCAGGGCAAATTGCGGTTAGAGAAGCAATTATAGATTATAACGAAGCAACCAAAGTTAGGCTAGAAGAGGCCGCTGAAACATTAGAGAGTAAAATAGCAGCTCTCAAAAAACAAACCCCTGAACCAAAAGCTAAAATAACAAAAAATGAGGCATTAAAAGTAGAATTGTATGAAGTTATTACAGAATTAGATGGCAAAATAACATTTCTTGAAATAACTTTTAGACAACAAATTACCAAAGCTACTAAAAACCAACCTACTAAAGCAGAGCAAGCTGCGGAAATGGAAAGAAAAATAGTTATTGAAAGAGATGCTGTGGGACAAGAGGCGGTTACTGGTGATAGACAAGATAAACCGAGTTTTAAAAATTCAGAAAGAGAGTCAAGAAATCCAAGAGAGTCAGAAGCTACTTATTTAGAAGGATTAAAACAGCAAAAAGAGTTGAATCCTGCCAAGAATCAACAAAGAGTGACAAAATTGCAGCAAGATGATGGCATTACTTCCAGTCCTAAACTCGCCCCAGAAAACCCAGAAGCAACGAATCTAGACGCTAGATATAAATGCATCATAAGTTAGCTTAAAAAAACTTTATGATTTCTTGAATTAATTTTTTTTCACCAGCAAAGAATTAGTTAATAGTGCTGATAACAACCGCAATAATTTTATTAACCTTATAATATATGAAAAAAGGAAGTTTATTTCAACGCAAACTATTAAAAGTCTTAGGATTGATAGCGCTTTGTACTGCTGCATTTAAAATAATGGAATGCGCTAATAGTCCGGAATTGTTACCTGAAAAAAAACAAGAGATCGAAATTGCGATACATATCTGCGTGGTTTACCTGATGATTGGCATTATGGCCAATCAAGAAATTGCACAGCAACCAAATCAAACTGGTCTTACAAGCGAAAGCGACCCACGATCTAAACAAGAAAATGTTGCAAGCTCTAGTCATAATCAAACTAAAATCAGTAGCGTAATAAAATTAAAAATTGATTATGGTGCCGAGCTGATTAAAATCGCCAAAACCGGAGAAGATAATAAACTAAAAGCAGCATATAATAAGATTCCAGAAAAGGAATTGCCGCTAATCGCTTGGAAAAGAGTTTTTGAGACTGCCGCTAGAAATGGTAAAGATGTTCTTCGGGCAATTGACCAAGTTGCTGCCAAACAAAAAGAGAAATTTAGTGAGTGTGACTGGCGTTTTATTATTGCATATGCCGAAATAAATGGCGATGATGCTGCTCAAATGGCACTAGATATAATCCCTGATACAGAAATAACCGACATTACATCCTATAAATATCATCGCAAAGATGTTGATTTTTTAAAAAATAGGATAATAGAAAATGAACAAGACCCTCCGAATCCTTGCGCTACAATTAAAACACTTGCCGGAAGATATCAGAAGATGTCTGAAGATGATAAATTAATTCAAGACTGGCCACTTGCCACTAATACCTTAACTAGATATTGTCAAAAAGAAGATGTCTCAATTGAGCAGATATTTTCAGCAATAAATCTGGTTAGCTACTGCATAACAGAGGTTAATCAATTAAAAAAAGAGCGAGGTCAAGAGCTAATAGAGCCAATTATTGTAAGAGCGCCAGAAGAGGTATATTATAAAATTAAAAGCAAACTCGAAGATTACAAATCATTCGCCTCATCTTGTAAGGGAATCTGGCAGGCTTTAAAATATTATGACCCGATAACTGAAAGCGATGATCAAACAGTTGAGAGCAGTAAAAAGGATAAAGCCGCAAAAATAAAAATCGCCAATATGGGTGCATTTGCAGTATTGCCAAAAGATATCATCCAACTAATTTCTACTAAGCTTCTTGCCGATAATAATCAACGAGGACAATAAACATCAATATTGTTAATTTTTTTAGGAGTAACCATGAATAATGATCACAATACTACCACTAATAACAAAGCGTCTAAATCTGAAAAACGCCTTAAGTATAGCGAATTAAAGCAAGCAACCAGAAGAGCTCGCGAATTTATCGCTAAACCAGCTAAAGTTACTAACTTATCAAATATCAGAGTTAATTTGAGCAAGGAGTCAATGCCAATATTTTCCCAGTCTTTTGACTCATCTAAGCAAGATCATTCTTTTTCTTCTGATTTAGCTACAAATATCAAAATTGCTGAATTTGGCGGTATAACAAAATTGCTTTTTTTAATGCTGCTTTGCCTGCCATTAGCGCATGGAGAAATTATAGAAAATACTGCTCAAAATCATGATGGCCATTTGGATGATAATGATCCTTTGGCCTTAATCCCGCCACTGCCAACTAGATTGACAAAGTTAAAACCAATTATATCTCCAGATTCTGCCCATCATCATTTTATAAGTAAAACACCTGCTAAGTCACTAACCTCAACAATTACAACCTTACCACCAACTCTATCATCAAACCCAAATCCTAAAATTTTACCAAGCCCAACTTCAGATTCCGATAGCAGTTTAAAATATTACGGATCAATTTTTATGATGTTCTTACCTTTCATACTTTATATGATGAAGTCGTCCCTTAGAGGTAACCCCCAAGCTCACAGGAAAGTTGGGAATAAAATGACTGCACGAATGCTTGATATAATTAATCAGCAAACTATCTCCGATTTTACCAATAGTATGGTTGTTGCCAACTATACTGGTAAGGATGGCGCTGTATCCTTAACAGATACGTTGTTAAATAATTCAGCCATCGTGGTTATGAATTTAGCCATGACCCGAATTGCTGTAAGTGGTGCAGAAAAACTAGCTGAGATGCTAAAAACTAACCAGACTTTGGTATTTCTTGATATTGAGTTTAATTCAGTTGGTAATCAAGGAGCGATCGCTTTAGCTGAGGCTTTGAAACAAAATTACGGTTTAATTAGATTAGGATTGTCATTTAATGGTATCAGCCAAGATGGTGCCCTAGCATTACACGACGCCCTAATCATTAACAAGAATATTATTGCCCTGCCTTTATATATGGGTATGATAAAATTTGGCAATGTCATTTCTCGAGAGATGCAAAATAAAATTCAATCTTTAATCAACCGCAATATCGAAATTCAAAAAAATTTTGTTACTGCCGCTAAAAAAGGCGATATTCAGGAATTGCAAAAAATCCTTGATCAGCATGGCAAGAGATCACATCGACATTTAGAAGAAGCGTTGCTTGAAGCAGCGTTTTTTGAAGCTACTAAAACTAATCAGGATAATAGTGCTTTACAATCGGTAGAGTTTTTATTGCAAATACCACAGAGTAATTTGAGTATCTTCGCTGCCGAGCTCCTTGCAGTTTTAAAAGGTAAAGATAGTTCAAATCCACCAAAATCCTCTCCAAGTAAAATGACAGTTTGGCAAGCAGTAAGAGCTTCAACTCAGAGGCGGGTTGAGCAACCGCGTGAATAAAGGAAATTAGTCACCTAATTTGGTTTTTTTGTCCGAACAAAAGGGCTCATTATACCATTGACCTGATCCCCAAAATCCAGACCACCAAAACAAGAAAAATCTCATTTTAATTAACATCAAAATCTTCTAAATTTTCTTAGAAGATTTTGGTATAAATTATTAACAACAAAATGAGATATTTTTATGAAAAAAACTAAATTCAGTGAAGAGCAAATAACATTAGCCTTACATACAGCAGAAGATGGAACTCCTGTTGACGAAATCTGTAGGAAGCTAGGGATAAGTGAGGCTACCTTTTATCGCTGGAAAACCAAATATGGCAATTTGATGCCATCAGAGGTTAGAAAATTAAAACAACTTGAAGAAGAAAATAAGAAATTAAAAGCATTAGTTGTTGACTTAAGTTTGGATAAACATATGTTGCAGGAGGTGATAGCAAAAAAGTATTAACGCCTGATGAATCAAGGATAATTGTAAAGAAATTACAATTTGTTCATCAGGTGAGTGTTCGAAGAGTGTGTGTTTTATTTGGCTTTAATCGTTCAAATTATTATTACAAGGCAGCTGAAGATCATCAGGCGGTGGTATTATTCAAAGAATAAAGGATATTGCTGCAACCAGGGTAAGATATGGTTATAGAAGAATTTATATTATGCTTCGGCCGTGAAGGTTTTAATGTTAATCATAAAAGAATTTATCGTCTTTATTGCCAAACTGGTTTGCAATTAAGAAATAAAAATCCAAAAAGAAGAGTAAAAACCAAAGCAAGAGAAAATCAAATAATAGCAAGTGCCAAAAATGATTGTTTAAGTATGGATTTTATGTCTGATAATCTTTTTACCGGTGAAAGAATCAGAGTCTTAACTGTGGTTGATAATTTTACCAAAATAAGCCCTGTAATTGATGTAAAGTTTAATTAAAAAGCAATTGATGTTGTTAATTCGCTCAAGAAAGTAGCGGTATTTTAGGGCTTACCAAAAGCAATTAAAGTTGATAATGGTCCTGAATTTATTTCCAAAGAATTAGATTTATGGGCTTATAGTAATAAAGTTGAGCTTGATTATTCAAGACCAGGAAAGCCAAATGCTTTTATTGAAAGCTTTAATGATAAGGTTTGGCAAGAATGTTTAACAACATTGGTTCTTGTCTTTAAATGATGCTAAGGATAAATTAGAATCCTGGCGAGAGGATTATAATCATAATCGACCTCATAGTTCTTTGAACTATTTAAGCCCAGAAGAATTCACTAAATCTTGTATTTTACAAAAGGTGAAAAGTTAGATTTTTCTCAGCAATAGTGGTATGGCTATGGGGTGAAGGTCAGTATGGTTATGTTACTTGGAAAGTTTGTAAATAAAAAATTTCCTAACATTAAAAAAAACTTACCAGTATGTATAAACCTTTTAATAGCATCTTCAAACTTGGCTTGCTTGCCATTTCTTACTACCCAAAAGAATCTTATAAAATCCTAAGATTATTTTTGAATATGAGGGTGGGAATTGATCGGTTGAATGTGTAGGGAAGTAAGGGGGCCGTGGGGGGCGGTAGTGGTTAAGGTGGCTGGTCTCTTGATGGTTTTTAGGGAGTAATAAAAATTCGCGCCGATGACGTGGGTTATAGCGCCGATGGCCTAAGGTTAACACTTGGCGGGAAATTTAATAACAAATAAATAGGAAATTATGGGAAAGTTAGAAGAAGGTATTAAGGGGTTAAGGGATAATAGTTTGACTGATCTTGATCTTTATAACAACAACATTGGTGATGAAAGAGCAAAGGCCCTAGCTGCTGCCTTGGAGAGGAATAGTAGTTTGACCAGTATTGTGCTTGATGACAACAACATTGGCGCTGAAGGAGCAAAGGCCCTAGCTGCTGCCTTGGAGGGGAATAGTAATTTGACTAGTCTTAATCTTAATTACAACAAAATTGGCGATGAAGGAGCAAAGGCCCTAGCTGCCGCTTTGGAGTGGAATAGTAGTTTGACTAGTCTTGAGTTTGAGGGAAACAATATTAGTTATGAGTTAAGTGAAAAAATTCTTGATTTTGTTGCAAGCAACAAATTTCTAAAAGAAAAAGCTGAAGAGTTAGAGCAGTTAAGAAATAATGATAAATCGCTGATTAGTCTTGATCTTAAGGGTTGTAAGATTGGTGTCAAAGGAGCAAAGGCCCTAGCTGCTGCCTTGGAGGGGAATAGTAATTTGACTAGTCT
>CAZUPN010000055.1:0-10717 GCA_964622015.1 uncultured Rhizobiaceae bacterium
ATACAAAAGAAATAATATTTAAAATAAAAGATTTAAGAAAAGATATTTGACATAAAAGAATTAATATTTAAAATTCATTCCTGAAATTAATTTAAAGAACTTATTAAAATAAAATTTATGCTTCAAAAAACAAAATCTAATTCTGAACTAAACTCACCCAAACTTCATAATATTGAAGTTATAATAAATATCCTAGAAGAGGGAGGTTTTACGATTATTAAGACCCCTTTCATTTCCGTTGGCAATAAAATTTATATTAGTGGAGTTAAAAAGGAAAAAGGAGATCATAAAACAATACACACCATATATAACAAGATGATTAGCGGTGTAAATGAAGAGCTAGTTACTCCCATGTTTTTTAGAATGTTTGTACATTTTAAAGAAATAACGGTACCAAAAAAGGATAGCGATGTATTTAAAAACTGTGATTTCCTAGTTGATATTTCTGGTCGTGGAAGAATCGCAGGAGTTGAAGAAACTGCACAGAAAGTTTTGTTTAATATCATCAATATTCTTGAGGAAAATAAATCTCTTAGCAAACATGGTTACAAAATCCCGACCTCTTACTCAGAAATAAAAATTCATGATAATTTATAAGAGAATTCTTAAAAAAACTAATGCAACAAAAATAATTCAGCGATGCAATTAAATGAACAAAACAAGAAAGAGTTGGTAGAAATTTGGAATTCTGCCGAATCAAAAGAACAGTCGGTGGTTGCAGTGCAGAAATATTTTGTGGATAATTTTAATCAAATTCCGTCGCGTTCCACAATTTATAGAGTTATAAAGAAACTGGGTGGAAAAATTAACAATAAAACTCCAGCAATCAAATTATAATAATTCAATCAATCAAAATGGAAAAGAACTTTGATCAGTGGAGCTTGCTTAAGAAAGATATACATTCAAAGCAAAGCCGACCTTCGTTTAAACAAAGGGAAATTTGGTGGTGTCATGTAGGATTTAACATAGGCGATGAAGAAAATGGCAAAGGTGAAAGCTATCAAAGACCAGTTTTGGTTCTAAAAAAATTCAATAATCACATATTTTTTGGCATACCCTTAACATCAAGAATTAAAGATAACTACCTATACCACAAGATACATTTTAAAAACAAAATATCCTCAGCTTTATTATCTCAAGCAAGAACTTTTGAAGGCAAAAGAATGATAGATATGATGGGAAAGCTCACTACGGAAGAGTTTGAGAAAGTAAGAAAAAGCTTGAAAGATATATTGTAAAAATATTTACTCAACCCTCAATAAAGAGGGCTGAACTGTGCCAGAGGCAATTTGTAGGTGAATATTATGTATTAAATGTAAAAAAGTCAAGCAAAAATTAAACTTAGTTTAAAGAGAAATTAAAAGAAAATTAAACAAAAATTAAAAAATTTTTAACTATTTTAAGTATTAAAAATGACCAATAATTTAGAAATTATCAAATCCCAAAGCGCCCAAATAACCACCAATCAAATCTCTACCGAACAAATCTCTGAAGAGCTAGTCTGGTTAGAAAACTTTACTTCCAAAGCCACCCAAAAAACCTATAAAGCCGGGCTCAAAAAATTCTGCCAGATGCTAGGTGTTAATAATGTTGACGAGCTAAGAAACATTGGCTCAATGCACATCATAAAATTTCGTGATGCAATGAAGGAATTAAATGAGAAGAATTCTACCATTAACAATCGCTTGTCCGGGCTTAGTTCTCTCTTCAAACATCTCATCGAAAGGCAAGTAGTAAAAACTAATCCAGTATATGGTGTTAAAGCAATGAAGAAGGATTATCGTAAGGTGAAAAGTCGGGCTTTGTCAAATGATGAAGTTGATGCTATTTTAAGACAGCCTGATACTAAAAAAATAGTGGGACTTAGAGATAGAGCTATATTATCAATAATGTTTAACATTGGTACTAGGGTAGGTACTATAGCGGCTCTAAAAGGTAAGGATATTTATGAAGAAAATGGCTATTTGATTTTTGATATGCATCTCAAGGGAGACAAAAGAAATTTAGTGGCAGTTAATTCGCATATACAAGCTTGCTTAAAAAATTATTTTGAAGTGATGGGCTATTATTTAAAAGATCAAGAGGGAAATATGAAATTTAAAGTGCCGGAAGAATTGCCGGTGTTCCCGCAAATGTCAAATAACCCCAGGTTTAGAGATTTGAGTAAGGCGATAAGTACAACTTCATTATATTTACTTTGGCAAAAATATGCCAAAAAAGCAGGAGTTGAGAGGACTAATCCCCATTGTGCTAGAGCAACTTTTATTACTAATGCATTAGAGGTAGGATGCGATTTACGACATGCTCAAGATACGGCTGGACATAGTGATCCAAGGACAACTTTAAGTTATAATCATAGTAAAAATGATTATAAGAATTCGGCCAGTTTTAAAGTTAGTTTTGGATAGATTATTTTTAACTATATGATTGAAAAAAATAAAATTATTACTACATATACAGCTTATGTCTATATTTATCTACTAAATATAGTGTTTACATCTTTAAATTATTTAAATTAATATATGTCTAAAAAGAATCAACATGTAGTGCCGCATGACAATCAATGGGCTATTAAAGGGGAGAATAATCAAAAAATTACCTCTTTACATCAAACACAGTCAGGGGCAATAAATTCTGCGCGCCAAATTGCCATGAATCAGAAATCAGAATTATTTATTCATGGGAAAAATGGACGAATTCGGGAAAGAAACTCATTTGGAAATGATCCATTCCCTCCTAAAGGATAAAATTAATTTAAAAAATTTATGGAAGAAATTATACATTTCTGCAGTAACCCATTATTTGAAATAATGGGTGCTATAACTACAATCCTAATGTTTATTAGTTTTGTTTACGGGATAGCTTGTTGGTTTTTTTGTATCACTCCAATCGCTTTTCGTTTTGGAATTGGGTTGCAGAAAAGAGAAGTTGCAATTTTTGGGAACGACAAGGCATTTGGAGAGTTAAAGGAGTGTTTAACTGATGCAAGAATTTTTAAGGAGAAAAATATTATTCATATTAGAGATAATAATATTGATAAAGCAAAAGATAAAACCTTTTTTTTAGTAGATTGGTCAAGTCTCGATAACAATATAGGGATGATCTTTAATGTAAGAAAAAATCATCAAACGCCAGTGATTATTTATGCAAAACCAGGCAGCATCCCACAAGATATCATGTCTGATATTGCAAATCGTACAAACACAATTGTTGTTAATTTTAAAGGTCGACTTTTGAATGATATTTTAACCGCATTAGTAACCACAAATTATAACAAAAACTAGTATGTACCTGTTACAAATGTTGGAGAAATATAAAGAAAAAGATTTACTTCTGTATAGCTCGTCTATTGCTCAGCTTCATGATATTTTACGAACTTGGGCGGGGTCATGCTATATTGAAATTATAAATTCTGGATCAAGAGCAAAAGGAACCGCAATATCAAATGCATCCGACGTTGATTATCTTATTTCTCTTTCAAGTAATTGTAATGAAAAGAATGGGGGCTTAGAAAGCATTTATAATAGTCTCTATTTAAAATTAAGCTCTTATTATTCAGTTCATACACAGAATGTCTCTTTTAGAATAAATTTAGATGGGCTAGAAGTTGATATCACTCCGGCAAGAAAACATCCAAAAAATACCAATGATCATTCACTATATATTTCAAAAAAAGAAACTTGGAAACAAACAAATGTTAAGAAACATATTTATGATATTTCTAGCTCAGGTAGGACAAATGAGATAAAGATTCTAAAAGTATGGAGAGAAATAAACAAGTTAGATTTTCCTTCAATTTATTTAGAATATTTAATTATAGATATTCTTGGTGGTACTATCTTGCAGACTAAACCTAAGGATTTAAATAGTCTAGAAAGTAATGTTTGGTATATTTTAAACCAATTAGCAAAAACACAAAACAACCCCTTGTTTGTAAGAATCGTTGACCCCGCAAGTTCAAGCAACATTCTTTCAGATTTGCTAAGTGATGTTGAAAAGAAGAAAATTATATCGCAAGCACAAATAGCAACCAAACAAAGTGACTGGAATAAAATCATTTATTAATTTTGCTGAGTCTCTCATAAATTCCATGTAAATAGTTTTTATGAGTAGCGTATTAAAATTTCTGTTTTCCAGAGTGATCCCTTTAAGTTATTATCTTCCTTCTGTCAAATAGCAATGTTATTCACTTCCAATAGAAATAGATTCATAATTTGCTCCGAATAAAAAAATTATTGTACAAATTAAATTATACTTGATTGGCCTTATTACTGTGTAGAAACTGGCTAATAATATTGGATTTATAAACTAAATCTCAAAATATTTTTAACAGTTAAAGAGTAAAAAATGCATAAAATAATTTTAATACAAGAACTATCTAAAGATGCTGGTATTCCCCAAAAAGCTATCTCGGATTTATTAGCCTCTTTTCAAAAAACCGTTATGAATACTCTTAAGAAGGGTGAATATGTTGATATCATCGGATTTGGAAGGTTTAAAACGGTAAAAACTGAAGCCATGGTAAGACGTAACCCCCAAACTGGCAAAGAAATGAATATTAAAGCTGCGAAAAGAGTTAAATTCAAAGTGGGTAAAACTCTAAAAGATTTTGTAAGATCTGAAATCAACCTGTTTTGATATCAAAGCTACTATTTAGTTTTAAGAAAAACTAATACCTATTTTAGAAGGAATCAGGTTTTTTATGCCCCTCTTCTCCTGTATAGGGGTTATAATTACCCTTTGTGCTATAATTATCATTTTTTGTCTCATTGCGATCTGATCTTTCATGAGGCTGAACATAAGTCCCGTTTTTTCTATAATAACCATCAACATGTTCAGCCAATGCGCTTTGCATTGTTAAAATACCAAGTGATAAAATTATTAGAATTTTAAAGTAAATTTTTTGCATATTAAATGTGAATTGATAATTAATAATGACCATGCGGCCGTAACCAAAATTTGGTTAGATTATTTTGTATAAGCAATGAAACACCAAACAAAGAAAAACTTCTTTCTTTTTAAACAATCTAAATATTAGCTCCCGATTGAATCAAAAATGTTTATTTTAATTTACCCTACTCAGCAGTTGGATTATTAAACCACAGAATCATCAATAATCTCAATTTCTCTCTCAGTACTACCAGTTTTTGTAGTTCTAATTTTTTTAGCATCTCTTAACTTTCTCAATAATAAAGCTGTATGGCCATGGCTTTTATCAATCAGCTCAGCTAATTTTTGATCTTTCAGAGTACATATCCTATTAACCGAATGCTTTTTTATCTCAATTAAAAGTAGCTTAGCCGCCGGCGGAAGTTTCTTTTCTGCTTTTTTTATCATAATTATTTGTCGTTTATCAATCTCAATCTAAATCAAATTAACAATTCAGTTAATGCAATAAATACATGACATCATAAATTAAGAGTCAATAGTTTTCTTAATAAATTTAAAAAATCTTTTTAATAAAATCTTAAAAAAAGTAAAAATAGTTGTTGACTTATAACTTATGATGTCATATATTTATTATATCAAAGTAAGGCATTGATATTGCTGGCGTTGTTATAGTATAGCAACTATAAACAATATTATAATTCCTATGTCCTTTGATTTTTTTTATCTTATGTTATAATATATATATGATAACATAATAATATTAAGTCCAAAAAATAAGAGTCTATGCAAAACTTAAGTACTTTATTAAAATACCAGGCAGATACTAAACAGCAAAAACTTCCGCCAGAAACAAAACAAGAAATCCCCTACGGATACCATGATTTAGTCAATGAAGCTTTAAAAAATAAAAATTTCAAATTAGCAGAGATTTTATTAAACAAAATTTCTTTTGATGCCATATTTGACAGCCAGTGGAATAATAAGGTTGATTGGTTTTTAAACAAAGAAGTTTTTAATTTTTTATTTGAGAGGTCTAAAAAAGCCGGCAAAATTGACAAAGTTAGAATTTTTCTGAGTGGAAAATCTAATTTAGAAAGAGTGTGCCAATATTCTAATCTAAGACAATTTAAGCTTATTGCTCAGAAGACTAACAGAAATTATTGGTTTTTAAAAGATTCATCATGCCTGACTGAAGCTATTATTAACAATAATTATCCAATTCTCAAAGAGCTAATCAAAATTGCTAAGTCTTTATATAAATCAAGCGCAGATAATGTCATAAAAAACCATATCAAAATCTATTCAATTTATCGTTGGTTTTTTAGTGACGAGGCTGATTTACGCTCGCTAAAACTTATAATGCAAGAGTTGCCAGAAATTAATTTAGTGGCGCTAATCTTAAATCAACTAGTTCGGTTTATCCTGGAAAACACTGTTTATCAAAATAAAGATAAGAGATTAATTGAAAGCTTTAAGAAGCTAACCGGATTTTTTAAATTAAAGGTTCTGAGTTTTCACTCAGTTACTAAGCTACTACAAAAGATCATGTTCGATCCCGCTTTATTCTTCTTTGTTTATAAGAGGGTAAATCAGAAAGACGCTAATTATGTTATTAGCTCATCTGGATTACTAGAACTAATTCAATTTGAAGACAAATATCAAGAGGTTCATCCAAAAATTGCCAAATTTCTTTTAAAAAAGAATTTGCAAATCTTATCAGCCCAAACCAACAACCTATCAATAATTTAAATTTAATTAACTATGAAAAACTTAAATAAAAATAACAAAAATATCTTAAATCAACTGATTAACCAAAAAAGATTAAAAATATTTAATCTTAACAATTATCTAAAACAGGCATCAAACGATGAGGCAAAATTTTGGATAGAGCATAATTTAAAAAACTATTTGCAAAAACATCGGGAAAATATCGCCGAGATAGAGCATATCATTGACTATCTAAATAGTGATGCCGCACCTAGCAAGCTTCATAAAATGAGCTATGATCAAGCCAGATCCAATGCTGATAAATGGTTAAAGGCTCAAATCAAAAAGGGTAAAACTATCAATGAAGTAGCAAGCGATTTTGAGGTTTTTATGGAATTTGAAAATGGTTTTAAAATTGTTAAGTTAATTGGTGAGAATGCTTACAAGAAAGAGGGTTATTTAATGGGGCATTGCGTTGCTTCTTACTTTGGTTTACAAAGCTCATTTATTTATTCGCTGCGGGATAATCAAAATAACCCTCATGCAACTATAGAACTACTTTATAATAATTCTAAGATTAAACAAGTAAAAGGAAAGGGCAATGGGTCAATTCATCCTTTATATATTAAATATCTTTTACAATTTTTTGAAAAAGTAGAGCTACCGGTTAGTAGTACTGAATTTTATTATTTGGGCTATAAAAAAATTGACCAGGAAGTTTTTGATTTAATCAAAGAAATTGAAGGGCTTAAATTCTTGGAAAATGAAGGTAAGCAATATCTATTTATTCATTCTCAACCAAGTGCTTAAATATTAATTTATTTCAAGGCTAACCAAAAAGTTAGTCTTGAATTTCTAAAGGCACCACATTGTAGAAAAATATTACATCAAGTTTCTTAATCGTATTCGATCAAAAGTCCACTTTTTAAGCAAATCTTATTTTGTGGGAACTATTTCCTCAAAAATTTTAAACATATCAAAAATTGATCAGATAATCAAGTTTTCAAAGAGATTAAAATCTATCCCAAGAAGTCAAAAAACAAAGAATATTCTTTCTACTGCCAAAAATAGCCAAATTAAAAACTGAATCAGAAAATTAAAAGCCAAACCAAAATTAAAAACGGCGGAGCCGAAAAAAATAATCACACCCGACGCAACGCTTGGTTGCATAAAGAAAAAGTGGATAAGGCTAGTACTTATATAGGTAAACCTTATATTATTTGAGAAATATATTTTAAGTATACAAAGGTTTACTTAATTTAATTAAAGTTATTTTGAAGTAGTATTTGAAAGCGAATATTGAGGTATATAAAGGTTTACCTAATTTAAAAAAATAGCAAGATTTTGAATAAAATTCTAAATTAGGTTTACCTAAGAAAAAGATAAAAATAGCCAGTAATTTGGCATAGAAAGGTTAAAATTCTAAGAATAAATAAGTTATAGTACTTATTTATTTTTTGTTAAAAGTATCTAGGCATGACATTAAGTAAGCAGAATTTTTAGCAACCATTTTGCCATTTTCTACCTCAATTTTTTCTATAGTATTTTTGCGCCTAGCTTCACAAACTATTTTGCACGATTCAGCTTGACTATTACAAATTTCCTCATCAAGAGAAGTAGCAAATACAGATGTATAAAATATTAAAGAAAGGGTAAGTGTAATAATTATTATTAAAGACTTCATAAATTTCATAAAATTAGTGTTAATTATTATTTAATACTTGATTATATATGCTAAATTCATATTTAAATACAATATAATTCATTCAACTTTTATTTTGTTGCCTTTTAATATCTACATTAGCCTTGTTTTCATAAATTGCATGTAACTTTTGTTGTAACAATTTTTTGTCAGGTAACCTTGTTTTATATTCTGCTATCATCGTTGGTGAAAGATTTCTACTTAAAGCATATTCCACTATTTCTAGATCTTTGCTTTTACAAAGCAAAATACCAATACTAGGATTCTCATTTGGTTTCTTTACATCGCGATCTAGTGCCTCTAAGTAAAAGTTAAGCTGTCCCAAATGATCTGGTTTAAATTTCTCATTTTTGAGTTCAAAGGCCACAAGGCATTGTAAATCCCGGTTAAAAAATAACAAATCAATATAAAAATCACTATTTCCTACTTGCAGCCTATATTCTTCCCCAATGAAAATAAAATCTTTACCCAACTCAAGAATAAAATCTTTCATTTGTGTTACTAGTCCTTTTTGTAAGTCTGATTCATCATATGGCTCAGGAAGCTTTAACCACTCAAATACATAACTATCTTTTAATGTATTATCTAAGTTGGATATTTCGCTAGGAATTGAATTTAGTCGCGCGTTTCCAATCATAACCCTTTCAAAGAGGCTGCTATTAATTTGTCTTTCTAGCTCTCTTTTGCTATATTTTTCCTGTGAACATAATTTAAGGTAAAATTCCCTCTCCTCAAGTGTTTTAGTCTGGCTTAAAATGATTAAATTATTACTCCAACTAATTTCTCTCACCAGTGGCGAGAGTTTTTTGGTGTCCTTATAAGCTTCATAAAATTGCTTCATTCTCCAAAGATTTTTATCGGAAAATCCTTTTATCTCTGGCTCTGTCTTCTGAATAAATTCAGCTAATTGTGTTACAATGGATTTACCCCAATGGTTACTGTTAACTTTGTTACTAATATGTTCCCCAATTTTGACATATAAATTGATTAATTCTACATTAACAGCCCTAATAGCATCATACTTTGCCTGTTTTATTAAATTGATTATTTCTAAAAATTGTTTTTCTGACATTAGTATTGGCTATTAATAGTTCTTAGATCAACAAAACCCATCTTATTATTTAACCGATGCGCTGTGCAAATAATCATAGATATTATTTTTTATTTGGCGATTATTTTTTAAGCTAGGAGTTAAATATCTGGCCAATTGTTTTCTTACCTCATTTATTCCTGATAATTTTTCGAGATCATTAAAGTCAGTCGGTAAGTGATCTTTATGCTCATATTTAAATTCCGGCAAGATAACTGTGGCATTATGTTTTATGGCAGCAATCTCTGCTTTTTCTTTGCCGGTATTAATTTCTTTCCAAAGATCATTATCAGCAGCAATAACAAATTCTTTGTTTGGGTATTTTGTTTTTAAATTACCTAGTACATGTTCAATATTACCGGCATCAAAACAAACCGCCACCGGACTATTAGTAGCTTTGTGGATTGTAGCGGCTGTAGCAAATCCTTCAGCAAGGAAGATTTGATTGCAATCCTTATCAATACTAGTTTTGTTATCAGTAATCAAAAAGAAGTTACCTTGTTTTTTACCATCTTTTAGAAATATCTTTTGGCCATCTCCACCAATATATTGAAGTGACCAAAGTTTATCATCTTGATCTTTGACAGGAATTACTACTTTTCCAGCCACATATTTAATACCATTAATTTTGATGTCATCAATATTTTTGTCTTTGAGATAATTGCTCTGGCCAGATTTACTATAAGCATTGAATTGTTGAGTTGCTTTTATGGATATTTCTTCAAATTTATTTTGTTTTTCTATTTCGGCTTGCTTGTTCTTAAGTTTTTGCTCTTCCACGATTTTGGTCATTTCCTCTACTGATACTTCCTTATATTTCATAGTACCATCATCTTTGATATTACCGATCCCCCAACTAAAATATTGATTATTTTTGTAATCTCTTACATATCCAGCCTTCTCATGCCAACAAATCTCATATTCTTTCTTTTGACCAAATCTAACTTTTTTATTGGAATTACTGAATGCTTTATCAATTGCCTCTGCCAAGTTGGAGCCGGAATTTAAATTTATATTATTTTTAATTTCATTTTGGAATTTCTCTTTAATTTCGAATTCAGTAAGGTTTGGTATATAATGCTTATTATTGGTGGTGTTTTTAATATAAGTTTGAAATTGTCTAGTTTTAGACTCAGACCTTGATTTAGTATTATTTTGGAGAAGCTGGTTCTTATTATTAACACTTTGATGTTCAATAGCACTAATATCAATACCGGTATTAGATTCTAACTGCTTAATTGCCGCTAATTTATTGTCGGTAAAAATAGTTACTTCATGTCTTGCACGCGATATTTCGACATAGAAGCTTTTTTGTTCGGTTAAATTCT